>JALVEM010000354.1 GCA_027030825.1 Thiohalobacter sp. | reverse complement strand
GATTCTCGTTCAGTAGTGCAGGAAGATCCCAGTATGTGAATTCACTGTAGCTGCCTTGGCGATGCAGATGAATCGATGCGGGCCGGAGTTTCGTGATGCCTTCGAAGAACGAACGATTTTCGTATATGGTTCCGGTAGCCAGGAATTCGGCCAGGCTGTCATCGAGCCATTCCGCCTTTTCCAGCAGCGCGAGCACCAGCGAGGAGGTGCAGTACAGTGTGCACTCTCCCAGTTTTCTCCGATAGACGTGGTAGATGCCCAGCGGATCGGTGGCCAGTGCGATTGCGTTTTTCTGCATGCTTCCTGCGGCGAGCAGGTAGCTTCCATGAATGTCCTTGACTGCATCGGGAACGTCTCCGAGATCGATTGGCCCGGAACAGTGTCTCCTGTCGATCCAGCTGCCGACCAGAAGCGACCAGCGCCCGGATTTGGTGTCGGTATCGAAGCGGAAACCGCTCCCGAACTGTGGGTCGAAGACGGCACAGGCGAAATGGTTCGTGACCAGTCGGCGGGAAGGTGCGAGACCGAATTCCTGCCGATAGATTTCCAGGGCGCGATCGAACAGTCTTTTCGATGGGGCGGAGGCGCCTTTTTCCTGGCAAATGATCAGGACCTGGCTCATGGAATCCTGCAGGAAGGTGTCGGGGATTCAGCCATGATATCATCAGGTACATGACCATTGTACATGGCCTGGATCGGCGGCAGATAGAATGAAACGCGTCCTGATGATTTCCTACGTGTTTCCTCCCTATTTCGGCAGCAGCGGAAATCTCAGGGTGCTGGGATTTGCGCGCTATCTTCCGGATCACGGATGGGAGCCCGCCGTCCTGACCGCGCATCCGCGAGCCTACTCCAGAGTGAACGACCGGCTGCTCGAGGACGTGCCGGAGGGGCTGTATGTGCGCAGGGCATTCGGACTCGATGTCAGGCGGCATCTTTCCCTGTTCGGGAAATACCCTGCATGGCTCGCCCTGCCCGACCGCTGGGCCAGCTGGTGGCTGGGTGCCGTGCCGACGGGCCTTTCGATGATTCGCAGATTCCGGCCCGATGTGCTGTGGTCGACCTATCCCATTCCGACGTCGCATCTGGTCGCTGCCACATTGTCCCGCATGACGGGGATACCCTGGGTGGCCGACTATCGAGATCCCATGAATCTGAGTGACGCCGCCAATTCCGAACTGGCGAGGCGCGTCAGGCAGCGTCTCGACCGCATGACCGTCAAAAGGGCTTCCAGGGTGGTCTTCACCACACCGGGAGCCCGGCGAGTCTATGCCGACAGGTATGGAGACGTCGAAGGCGAGAAATGGGCGGTCGTCGCCAACGGATTCGATGAAAGGCATTTCTCTCGACTCGACATTCGGCAGAAGAATCACCGACCAGCCGGTCCCTGCAGGATGCTGCACAGCGGCTTCCTGTATCGCGAGGAGCGCAATCCCATGCCCTTTTTCGAGGCACTGGCGAGGCTTCGCAGTGAGGGTGTGATCTCCGCAGACAGACTGCAGGTCAGGCTTCGCGCCAGTGGCAACGAGGATTTCTATCGTGAACGGCTCCGTTCCCTGGGGATCGAGGACATGGTGGAGCTTGCCGAGAGCATCCCCTATGACGAGGCGCTACGGGAGATGGCCGAAGCCGACATTCTGTTGCTGTTCCAGGGCAGATCGTGCAATCAGCAGATACCTGCCAAGCTGTACGAGTATGTGCGAATCGGCAAGCCTATCCTGGCACTTGCCGATCCGCAGGGCGATACCGGAGCACTCGTGTCCGGAGACGAGCTTGGCGAGGTACTGGATATCGATGATGTCGATGCGATTGCATCGGGGCTCGTGCGTATTCTCGATGACTGGGAATCGGGGCGGCTCGGGTCGGTGCCTGTCGATCGTGCCCGGAAGTATTCGAGACGCGCGAGAGCAGCCGAACTGGCGTCTCTTCTCGACTCGCTGGTACGTTGACATGGATGGCATGAGCGTGAAGCATGCGGGAAGCAAGACGTGGGCCATACAAGCATTGATTGCCATGTCGATATCGTGTCTGGCAATCGTTTCGGGCTGCTCCTCCTCTTCTTCGCATAGGGACACACGCGGGGAGTCGACGACTGTATCGATGCAGAACGAGGTACGGGCAGGCTTCGTGGAGGGTGCATTCACCCATGTCACTCTGGAGTGGGCAGGCGCCGGTTCGAATGGCATGCGCGAGCCCGTGACCTTCGGTTTCGTGTTTCGCAAGGGTGACGTGCCTGCAGGCATGACGATCGAAGCCATCGGTGAAGACGGCTTGGAAATGCCGATTCAGATGGACGTCAAGACGAGATATGACGATGGATCGGTATGTCACGCCGTGCTCAGCATGATGATCGAACATTCGATCTCGAGATCCGCGTTCAGGATTTATTTTCGTGCCCGACCGGCTACTCGGACACAGGTTGTACACGAGCCTGTTACACCGGACGTTCATCCGGAAATTCTGATCGTACAGAATGGTGTTCGGTATCGTGCGTCTTCCGATACGGTGATCGGTGACTGGCAGAGGCAGTGGCTGGACGGCCCGATCGTCCAGGAGCACATATTGCCCGCACGCCTCATCGACGAGAGCGGCAATACTCATCCCAGGCTCCATGCCGCCTTTCATGTCAGGCACTATCCATCCATGCCCTCGACACGCATCGATTTCGTTGTCGAAAACACCTGGTCCTACGTTCCGAATCCCGCCAACGAGACCTATGACGTCGAATTACGGATCGATGGGCAGCCCGTCGCATCGATTCGGGGCCTGAAGCACCATCATCATGCGCGGTGGCATCGAGAATACTGGACAGGAGGCAGGCCTTCCGTTCATGCCAGACTGGACGTGCCCTATCTCGTGAGCACAGGCGCGGTACCCAGCTACGACCTTCGTATACATCCCAGTGAACGCCTGATCCGGAAGATATTGCGAAAGGTCGAGCAGAGTGACACGTCCCCGATGGGGTATTCGATCGTAACCAAATACATGGGCACGGCAGGCGGGCGGCCCGATCTGGGGCCGCTGCCACGATGGTCGGCGGTCTACCTCCTTTCCCAGGACAGGCGAATGCTCGATGCCATGCTCCGGATTGCCGATTCGGCGGGCAGCTGGAACATACATTACCGGGACAGGAGTACCGGGCTGCCGCTGTCGATAGACGACCATCCGAGGGCATCCTGGTTTCCGGCCTCTACCGGTGCCGATACGGACACGCCTTCCTGTCGCCGGGATTGTGATACCGGTGCGGAACCGGATGTCGCGCATCTGCCGGATCTTGCCTATCTGCCTTACCTGGTCACGGGGGACTACTTCTATCTCGAGGAGCTCCAGTTCTGGGCAGATCATGTCATGCTTCAGAGAAATCCCGAGTATCGGGAATATGCGCGTGGCCTGCTCAAGAGTCATGCGACCCGTGGCCAGGCCTGGGGCATGAGGACTCTGGCCTATGCCGCCTTCGTTACTCCCGATGACCATCCTCTCAAGCATTATTTCACCGGGAAGCTGAACAACAATCTCGATTGGTACACGGCCACCTATACGAGACCCGGTGTTTCACCGAAGTACAATCCGACCGGCAGGCTCGTCTACCAGTGGCAGAAGGACAGTCTCGAGCACAAGCTCTGGATGGACGATTTCTTTACCTGGACCATGGGGCAGATCGTGGATCTCGGTTTCGAGAAGGCGAGGCCGATGCTCCTCTTCAAGTCGAGGACACCCGTGGGACGGATGGGCCAGATCGAGGGAGACGAGGGCTGGTGCTGGGCCTGGGCAGCCCCCTATCGGACTGTCGGCGGCAACAGCTACACCGACACCTTCACGACCGCCTATCTGGCCAATCGCGATGCCGAGAAATGGATTCCTCCCGAACAATGCCCCGGCCCGGGCGCCGACATGTTCAAATACCCGACAAATCCACAGGGATATGTGGCCATCCTGGGCGCTGCGCTGGCCGTGGCGGTCGATGCCGGCCTGCCAGGCGCCCGCCGGGCCTGGGCGCTGTTCGAGAGCAGGGCCCGCAAGCCGGACTGGGACAACAAGGGTCCCGACTTCGCCATCGTGCCACGAGGCTCCACGCCCTGAGTCTTCCGGGCCGATCACCTGTCTGATGCTTCACACTTCCGGCCGACTGCCGTCGGCCAGCCGTTTTCCTCTTGCGAATTTGTGATCAGCCGCACAGTCCACGGGCTCATGCCCGGCGCCCGACTGACGATAGTTACAGGGACGGGCACGAATCGAGGCCACACCTGCGGATTTCGAGGAATGCCATGTCCTTCACAGATTGACCGGCACCGATTGGGTAGTCTGGCGATCAGTCGAGAGGTTTCAGGAGGGTTGCCATGGGTAAGCGAAGGTCAGGTCTTTTCGGCATGCTGGCGGCATGGTGTGCCTTGCTTTTCATTGCCGGAAATGCGCTGGCAGCCGACATCGTCGGTGTCTGGATCGAGAATCTCGATTCCGCCGCGAAGGCCAATGTCCCCGTGACTTTCGCGCACCCGTTTCGTGAAGGCGATGTTCCCGCGGGCCTGAGTCTCGGTGCCCGCCTCGAGGACGGCAGCGACGTCCCGATCCAGGTGGATGAAAAGGCACGTCATGCCGACGGGTCGCTGCGTCATGCCGTGATCACCCTGATGATGCCGACGCTGCCGGCAGACGGCAGGAAGAAGGTGATTTTCTACACGAAGCAGCCTGCCGCCAATGCGACGGCGGTGAGCCTCAACGACCTGATCGCATCGGGGCTCGATGCCTCGGTGACCCTGTCGCTGGGGGGAACCACATACCGGCTCTCGGCCGCCGAGCTGCTCAACAACGGACAGGTCAGGACCTGGCTGCAGGGGGGGCTGGTGTCCGAGTACATCGTGGGCGCCCCCGTCAGAAAGGCGGACGGGACCGAACATCCGCATCTGGCAGCCTACTTCCACATCCGTGCCTACCAGGGGCTGTCTCCGGTGCGTGTCGACGTCGTCCTGGAGAACGACTGGAGCTATGTACCGAATCCCAGGAATTTCACGTATGACGTGAGCATCGATGTCGACGGCAGGCGGGTCTATTCCAGGAATGCGCTCAAGCATCATCATCATGCCCGCTGGCACCATCAGGCCTGGGCCAGGGGCAATGCGCCGTCGGCCCATGTACGATTCGATGTGAAGTATCTGATCGCAACTCGCGCGATACCGACCTACAATCCTTCCATCCAGCCGACCGAGCGGCTGATTACCGACGAATACGACAAGATCATGGCCTCCAACGTCGGGCCCATGGGCTATGGCATCGTGACGACCTACATGGGCACGCCGGGGGGCAGGGAAGACCTCGGCCCGCTGCCGCGCTGGGCAGCCGTCTATCTGTTGAGCCAGGATCCCAGGGCACTCAGGGCGACGCTCGCCATCGGCGATACGGCTGCCAGCTGGAACATTCATTATCGAGACAAGACCACGGGATATCCGGTGAGCATCAAGGACCACCCGAAGGTTTCCTGGTACTCGGCGGACTCCGGGGCCAAGACGGACACGCCCAGCTGCACGACCGACTGCGATACGGGCGCCACGCCGGACGTCGCCCATCTGCCGGATCTGGCCTACGTGCCCTATCTTGTCACGGGCGACTACTACTATCTCGAGGAGCTCATGTTCTGGGGCAATCATCCGCTCCTGCAGAGAAACCCGGAGTACAGGGAATACGACCGTGGCCTGCTCAAGAGCCATGCGACCCGTGGCCAGGCCTGGGGGTTGCGGACGCTGGCCTATGCCGCCTACCTGACCCCGGACGATCATGTGCTCAAGCCCTATTTCACCGAGATGGTGAACAACAATCTCGACTGGTACCGTGATCATTACACCATCGAGGGCGTGTCTCCCATGTACAACACCATGGGCAGACTGCGCTTCTGGTGGGACAAGCCAAGGCTCGAGCACAAGACATGGATGGACGACTTCTTCACCTGGACGGTGAACCAGCTCGTGGCCATGGGATTCGACAAGGCCATACCGATCCGGGATTTCAAGGCCCGCTATCCTCTGGGACGCATGGGCAAGATGCCGGGTGACGGAGGCTGGTGCTGGGCCTGGGCGGCGCCCTATCAGACCGTGAACGGCAACGACATCAGCGACACCTTCACGAGCGCCTACAACGCCAACTCTTCCGAAGAGGGCTGGATTCCCATGTCGCAGTGTCCGGGGCCCGGGGCGGACATCCACAAGTATCCCAGCAATCCCCAGGGGTACGTGGAGATTCTCGGTGCCGCATTGACTGCGGCCGTGGATGCCGGCCTGCCCAATGCCGACGAGGCCTGGGCACTGTTCGAGTCGCGTGCCCGCCGTCCGGACTGGAACAACCAGGGCCCGGATTTTGCCATCGTGCCCTACCATGTTGCGATGTCCACAGATCCGGCGCCGGGCATCAGCCTCTCTGCTTCGCAGAATCGGGTGACCGCGGGGCAGAGCGTCACCCTCAGCTGGGTGAGCACCAATGCCACTTCCTGCGAGGCTTCGGGGAGCTGGAGCGGCAGTCGGTCGACCAGCGGTTCCTGGGATACCGGTGCCCTTTCCGCTGACGCCACCTATGTGCTGAGCTGTACCGGTCCGGGAGGCACGACCATGAGGTCGGTCAGCGTGAACATCGTCAGCGACACGGGCTCGAGCACGGGGTCCGGTGGGGCAGGCACGGACACGTCGGGCGGCAGCGGCTCGGGTTCGACCGATACGGGAAGCAGCAGTGGCAGCGCAGGCAACGGGGGTGTCTCCAACGGTACGGCCGGGGCGAATGGCGTCACGATCAGTGGCTGGGCGCCGTCAGGGTATGCCTGGGGCACGCTGACCACCGGCGCCAAGGTGTATGTCGACAGGCCCTATACCTATTCGAGTGTCCCGGCACGGTTCCAGGGGCTCGATTACATGCTCACGGCGAACAACGACAAGGCATCGTCCGGCAGCAGTTTCATCGGCTTCGATGTGGACAGGGACGTGCTGGTATACGTCGGCCATGTCGGGACGCCTGACGAGGTGCCGGCCTGGCTGGCGGGGTGGAATGACGAGAATGTGCAGATTGCCACCACGGACAGGAAACTCCATGTCTACAGCCGACGTTTCCCGGCAGGCAAGGTGATTCTGGGTGGCAACGAGGATGCCGGCAGGAGCATGTACGTCGTCATCCTCGAACCCGATACCGGCAATGCCGGTGGTACGGGAGGCAGCAGCGGCGGCTCGGGAACGGTAGGGACCGGTGGCGGCGGTGCTGCAGATTCGGGGGCCTCTTCGGGCGGCAATACCGGCACGGGCGGTACCGGCAGCTCTTCAGGGGGTGCGGATTCCGGTTCCGCCACCGGTACCGGCGGCAGCGGTAACACCTCCGGCGGCACGGGTTCGTCTTCATCCACGGGCGGCTCGGGTGACACGGCCTCCGGCAGTGGTTCGAGCGATGCGTCGGGTGCGGCATCGGGTTCTTCCGGCTCGGGTGATGCCGGGACTGCAGGCAGTGGCGGTACTTCCGATACAGGGCAGGGCGCCGGTGGCAGCCAGTCGGGTCACGCTGGAGGCACTCAATCGGGCGGCTCGGGCGGCAGTGCTGCCGGCACGCTCGATTCCGATGGCGATGGCATTGCTGATGCCCTGGAGACCGGGCTGTACGGAACCGATCCCGGCAATCCGGACACCGACGGTGACGGCGAGCCGGATGGCGAGGAAGTGCGCTACGGGAGCGATCCGAACGATGCGGCCAGCCAGTGGAAACCGCACCGGCCCCGTGCCGCTGTCGTGGCATCCCCGGCAGGTGTGACTGCCGACAATGCAAGGCTCGGGCTTGCAGGGAGCTACGAGGATCCCGATGGCGACAGGCGTCTGTCCGTCCAGTGGCAGATTTCCGCCGATGCCACGTTCGACAGGGTGCTCTTCTCCCGCGAAATCGAAGGGGCGCGTGACGCGCTGGATGTCCCGGTGGGGTTGCTCGAGCCCGGCCGGACCTACTGGGTACGCGCGCGTTACCGGGATGCCAATGGCCTGCCGTCGGAGTGGTCCGTGCCGCGGCAACTGAGGACGGAAAGCTACGCCCTTCACGACCAGGACGGTGACGGCGTGGATGACCGCTTCCAGGTGGCGAAGGGCACGGATACGGACGGCAACGGCAGGGCGGATGCCGATGAAGGCATGTGCAACCTCTCGGATCCGAAGCTCGGCAATGCCATCGGTTTCCGTGCCACCAGCGGCGTCATTCGTTGCATCACGGCCATGGGTGACGACGGGGTGCGCATCTCGACCGACAACACCTCTCGGATACCCGGGATGAAGTTCGGCATGTTCAGCTTCGCCATCCGCAATCTGGCCAGCGATCCGAACAATCCGGCCGAGGTCCAGGTCGAGATCTATCTGCCGGAGGCACCGCCGGCCGGGACGCGATGGATGAAGTACGATGAAGTGACCGGGGAATTCCGGGCCTTCTCCGGACGTGTCGATATTCAGGGACGGAAGGTGGTGCTGCACCTCGTGGACGGCAGTGCCGATGACGCCGATGGTGTCGTCAATGGTGTCATTCTCGATCCGAGCGGTCCGGTCTATCCTTCCCAGGGGGGATCGTCTTCGTCCGCTTCACAGGCCTCGGGAGGCGGCGGCGCCATGGGCTGGATGCTGATCCTGGCGCTCGCCGGGCTGGGGCGGAGAAGCAGGGTGTCCTGAGTCCGCAGCAGTATCCGTGACGCAGGCAAGGGCGGATCTACAGGGTCCGCCCTTGCCTTTTGCCTCGTTGTCCCGCCGGGG
>JALVEM010000353.1 GCA_027030825.1 Thiohalobacter sp. | reverse complement strand
GGCACATCGACACCGTGATCGATCCGGTCCTGTTCGAGCAGCCCCTGGTCTGTTTCGAGCCCGGCAGCCGCGCATCCATCCTCTGCATGTCCGGTTCCGAATTCGCCCGTCTCCACGAATCGAGCACCCGCCTCGAGTTCGCCCGTCCGCTCAGTGTGCTGGCCACCCGCACGGACGAGGACTTCAGCCTGCCCGGGCGGCCGGTCGATCACCACCTGCTGGCTCAGCTTCGGCCGGTAGAGGACATCCGCGAGACCATCCGGCGCATCGACCGGCTGCCCGCCATGCCGGAGATGGCCCGGCGCCTGCTGCGCCTGCGCAACGACCCGGAGGCCGACGTGCGCGCCCTTTCGGCCATCGTGGAATGCGACCCCAGCCTGACCGCCCAGCTCATCCGCCAGGCGCGCTCGGCCTTCTACAACTATGCCGGGCGGGTGGACACCCTGGAGCAGGCCATCGGCCGCGTGCTCGGCTTCGAGAACGCCCTGAACATGGCGCTCGGGCTGGCCGTCAGTCGGACCTTCCGCAACCCCGCCGACGGCCCGCTGGGACTGCAGGCCTTCTGGAGGCACGCCGCCGCGAGTGCCAGCCTGGCACAGCGCCTGGCGCGCCGGAACCCGTCCGGCATCGGCGCCTCGCCCGGCCTGGCCTATCTGGCGGGCCTGCTCCACAATTTCGGTTTCCTGCTGATCGGCCACCTGTTCCGGGCCGAATTCTTCCTGCTCAATCGCGTGGTGGCCGCGAATCCCCATCTGCCGGTGACCACGCTGGAGCAGCACGTGCTCGGCATCACGCACACGGAGACCGGAGGCTGGCTGATGGAGGACTGGCAGATGCCGGAGGCCATCGTCGCCGTCGTCAGGCACCACCACGACGCCGACTACGACGCGCAGCATGCCGGGCTCGTCCGGCTCGTGCGGCTGGTCGATCACCAGCTGCGGGCCGCCGGCCTCGGCGACGGCGACAGCCCCGAACTGCCTCGCGATGTGCTCGAGCAGCTCGCGCTCGACGAAGAGGACGTGGCGGCCGCCTGGGCCGTGGTCGAGTCCGAGCACGAGCTGCTCGATGCGCTCGCCCGCCAGCTGGCCGCCTGAAGGAGTACCCATGGAGGAGAACAAACACCAATACTGGGAATCCTGCTTTCCTGAACTCGCCGGTTCGAACGACCCCGTCATCCGCAAGCTCGTCGACCAGGCCCAGCTGGTCAGGCTGCCTCCCGGCACGTCCGTCTTCGAACCCGGCACCCGCTGCATGAGCTATCTGCTGGTGGTGGAAGGCAGCGTGCGCGTGCAGCTCATCACGGAGAGCGGCCGCGAGGCCGTGCTCTATCACGTGCGTTCCGGCAATTCCTGCATCCTGACCACCTCCTGCCTGCTGGGCGGACAGCACTACCCCGCCGAGGGCGTCACGGAAAACGCGGTCACGGCGCTCGTCATCCCTGCACCGGATTTCGAACAGGCGGTGGAAGGGTCGCGCGCCTTCCGCCGGTTCGTGTTCGCCAACCTCGGACGCCGTCTCGCCGAGGTCATGGAACGCATCGAGCAGATCGCGTTCGGCCCCATCGACCGGCGCCTGGCCGGCGTCCTGCTGGACCTTGCCGACGGCGACGGCACGGTTCACACCACCCACCAGAATCTCGCCGTGGAACTCGGCAGCGCCCGCGAAGTCGTCTCGCGTCACCTCAAGCGCTTCGAGGCCCAGGGCTGGGTGCGTCTCGGCCGCGGCACGGTGAACATCGAAAGGCCCGAGGCCCTCAGGGCGCTGGTCGATTCCGTGTGAACGCGATCCGCTCTGTGACTCGATCACTGAAAAGCGCACCGGCAGCCCCCATACTTCAGTCACCATCCCATCAAGCAACGCTTCGAGAGAAGGAGGAACGGAAATGCAGAAGAATGTCGGTGGCATCGATCGCGTGCTGCGCATCATCATCGGAATCGCCCTGATCAGCCTGGTCTTCGTCGGCCCCCAGACCCCCTGGGGCTGGATCGGCGTGATCCCGCTGGCCACGGCGCTGATCGGCTGGTGCCCGCTGTACTCCCTGTTCGGTATCAAGACCTGCAAGGAGTGCGGCAGCACCGCATGAATCAGGCGCAGCATGCGTCAGGACAGGGCCGCGGCATTCGCCGCGGCCTTTTTCGTTGCGGCTCCCTGACTGCCCGCGCCGCGCTCCAGGAGGATGAATGGCCACGGAATCCACTGAATCCACGGAAATTGTGTGACGGGTGAGGGGTCTCTTCTCTTTCGT
>JALVEM010000352.1 GCA_027030825.1 Thiohalobacter sp. | reverse complement strand
CAATGCCTGGCATCACCGGTCCGACGCCATCTCCTCGATCGTGGTGATCGTGGGCGTGGCCGGCGCCATCTGGGGCTATCCCTGGCTGGACGCTGTGGCGGCGGTCGTGGTGGCCGTGATGATCGCACGCATCGCCTGGGAGCTCATCTGGCAGAGCGTGCGCGAGCTCATCGACACCGCCCTCGAGAAGGAGGAGATCGCACGCATCCGCGAGACCATCCACGATGTCGAGGGCGTCGAGGCCCTGCACATGCTGCGCACGAGGCGCAGTGGTGGCGATGCGCTGGTGGACGTACACATCCAGGTGGATCCGCGCATCAGCGTCTCGGAAGGGCACCAGATCGGCGAGGCCGTGCGCCGACGGCTGCTGGAAGACCTGGATTTCGTCACCGACGTGACGGTGCACATCGATCCCGAGAACGACGAGACCGCCTCGCCCAACGACGGGCTGCCGCTGCGTTCGGAGCTGATGGACCGGCTGCGTGCGGCCTGGAGCCGCGTTACCGGGCGTCCCGATCTGGTCAGGGACGTGATTCTGCATTACCTTGACGGCCGCATCCATGTCGATCTGGTGCTCGATCCCGACGTCATCCGGTGCCGGGACGGCGAGGTGGACGATCTCGGTCGTCGATTGCGCGAGGCCCTTCAGACAGTCCCCGAGGTGGGCCGGGTCCGCGTATTGATCGAGGCATGATTGCACCATAACGGTGCGCTTATGCACCATAACGGTGCAGTCAGTGTGTTCGGGAACAGTCGAAAGCAAGGTAAGTAGCTGAATTCATTTCGTGCCGGTCGTGTGGCATGGACTCTGCACTCACGGCGGGCATCGCGAGCCACCGAAGGCCTCGGCCCGGCATGGCCGAACGCCGGCGGCATGGAAAACGGGAGCAAGGCAAAAACCACAGCAGGAGTTGAAACATGAGCGCTAGCAAGGTCCAGAAACTCATCAAGGACAACGACGTCAAGTTCGTCGATCTTCGCTTCACCGACACCCGGGGCAAGGAACAGCACGTGACCGTCCCCGCACACGAGATCAATGCCGCCTTCTTCAAGGACGGCAAGATGTTCGACGGCTCCTCCATCGCCGGCTGGAAGGGCATCAACGAATCCGACATGATCCTCATGCCCGACACCACCACGGCCGTGCTCGATCCCTTCAGCGACGAGCCCCAGGTCAACATCCGCTGCGACATCCTGGAGCCGGCCACCATGAAGGGCTACGAGCGCGATCCCCGCTCGCTCGCCAAGCGTGCCGAGGAATACCTCAAGTCCACCGGCATCGCGGACACCGTGCTGTTCGGGCCCGAAAACGAGTTCTTCGTGCTCGACGACGTGCGCTGGGGCGCCACCATGGCCGGCGCCTTCTACAAGGTGGACTCCGACGAGGCCCACTGGAATACCGAACGGGTCTACGAGGACGGCAACCTGGGCCATCGCCCGAGCGTCAAGGGCGGTTACTTCCCGGTGCCGCCGGTCGACTCGCTGCACGATCTGCGCGGTGCCATGTGCCTGGCGCTCGAGGAGATGGGTCTGAAGGCGGAGGTGCATCACCACGAGGTGGCCACCGCCGGCCAGTGCGAGATCGGCGTGGGCGCCGACACCCTGGTCAAGAAGGCCGACGCGGTGCAGATCCTCAAGTATGTGGTGATGAACGTGGCCGCGGCCTACGGCAAGACCGCCACCTTCATGCCCAAGCCGCTGGTCGGCGACAACGGCAACGGCATGCACGTGCACCAGTCGCTGTCGAAGAACGGCAAGAACATCTTCTCCGGCAACAAGTACGGCGGGCTGTCCGAGATCGCGCTCTACTACATCGGCGGCATCATCAAGCACGCCCGCGCGCTGAATGCCTTCACCAACGCTTCGACCAATTCCTACAAGCGTCTGGTGCCGGGCTTCGAGGCACCCGTGATGCTGGCCTACTCGGCCCGCAACCGTTCCGCCTCGATACGCATTCCGTTCGTGTCCAATCCCAAGGCGCGCCGCATCGAGGTCCGTTTCCCCGACTCCACGGCCAACCCCTACCTGGCCTTCTCTGCCATGCTCATGGCCGGCCTCGACGGCATCCAGAACAAGATCCATCCGGGTGACGCCATGGACAAGGACCTCTACGACCTGCCGCCGGAAGAGGAAGCCGAGATCCCGAAGGTGGCCCGGTCGCTCGAGGAGGCGCTCATGGCGCTGGACGCCGACCGCAAGTTCCTGACCGCCGGCGGCGTGTTCACCGACGACATGATCGACGGCTACCTGGAGCTCAAGATGGAAGAGGTCCAGCGTCTGAATATGACCACCCATCCGGTCGAGTTCGACATGTACTACTCGCTCTGAGCCATCCGCCTCGGAAGCGAATACAGGACCGGTCCCCCTGTCGGCGACGGCAGGGGGATGTTTTTTGGCAAACTGCGATGGCCGTCACTTCCCGCGGTTGTCAGTGGCGCGCCAGGGCAGTAAGGTGGGGTCATGGACGGGTTGCGGATCCTGCTCATGATCCTGCTGACGGTGATCGGCTCGAGCGTTCGGGCCGAGGTCTACACCTGGACCGACGAGAACGGTGTCCGGCACTTTTCCGATACGCCCGTGGAAGGCGCGAAGCGGGTGAAGCTGCCACCACCCAACCGCTATGCCCCCCCCTCCTCCACCGGCTCTCCGGCGGTCGCCGCGCCGCTGCCGAAAGTCGATTCCAGGCCTTTCAGATACGAGGCTGTTCGGATCATTTCTCCCGAAGATGGGCAGACGATCAGGGAAAATGCCGGCAGGATCGAGGTCAGCGTCGAGATTCTTCCCCCACTTCGCGAGGTGCGCGGCGATCGGCTCGAGGTGGTGCTCGACGGCACCGAGTCGCGGGTGACCGAAGGCGGCAGCGTGGTGTTCGAAAACGTGCCTCGGGGGGAACACCGGGTCGTCGCCCGCATACTCGATGCTGCCGGTGAAGTGCTCGCCGAAAGTGCGCCGGTCACCTTCTATCTCCACCGGTATTCCGCCCTGCTCGACGCGCCGTCCGATGCCGAAGGGGGCGATGCCGGGCCGATCCGGCGGGCGCCCATGATGCCGCGCGCTCCGATGGCGCCCAGGGCGCCACGCCTGCCTTCCGGACAGTGATCGGAAAATTCCGCATGCGTTGAAATGAGGCGCCTCTCTGCACCATAATGGTGCAAATATTCCCGGGATGGCAGGCCGGCCCGAGGATCGGAAGATCGCCCGGTTCCCCTCCCGTACCACAGCCCTTTCGGGTCCATCGAAAATTTCCTTTGTTGTCAAATGGATGGTCGATCCCTGTCCGACCGGGGCGAGCGTCTTGCCGAGGCGATCGGCGCGGCAGACGGCATGGATCGGTTCTTGCACCGCCGAGAGTCAATGACGTCGAAAGTTCCTCTTGACTGCTGTGATCCGGCGCTCCTGCTGGAGAATCTTTCCACGGCCGTGCTGGTTGCGGATGCAGACCTGCGCGTGCTGGGGGTGAATCCCGCCGCGGAGATGCTCTTTGCCCAGAGCGGCAAGCGCCTGGCAGGCCAACCGCTCGCCGCGCTGGTGGGCGAGGAGTGCGAACTGGTGCGGCTGGCTCGTCGGGTACTGGAGGAGGGCATCGTCCTCACCGAGCGGGAGGCCGATCTCCATTTTCCCGGTGATCGGCACTTCACCGTCGATTGCAGTCTCACGCCCCTGGTGTCGTCCACCGGCGAGACCGGCTTGCTGATCGAGCTCGTGCAGATCGACCGGCGCCTGCGCATCACCCACGAAGAGCTGCTGCTCGAACAGAGTCGGGCGGTCAAGGAGATGGTGCGGGGGCTGGCGCACGAGATCAAGAATCCGCTGGGCGGGCTGCGGGGAGCCGCCCAGCTCCTGCAGGGCGAGCTCGCGGACGAGGAGCTGAAGGAATACACCCGCATCATCATCGACGAGGCGGATCGCCTGCGCGAACTGGTCAACCGGATGCTGGGACCGCATGCCGTGCCGCGGATGCGCGAGGTGAATCTGCACGAGGTGCTGGAACACGTGCGGGCCTTGGTGCTGGCCGAGGGGCATCCCGGCCTGCGCATCCTGCGCGACTACGATCCCAGCATTCCCGAGCTCCGCGCGGATCGCGACGCCCTGGTCCAGGCCGTGCTCAACATCGTGCGCAACGCGGTCGAGGCCATGGAAGGGCAGGGAACCATCCGCTTCCAGACCCGCACGGAACGCCAGTTCACCATCGGCACGGTGCGGCACCGGCTGGTGGCCTCGCTGCGCATCATCGACGACGGGCCGGGGATTCCGCCGGAGCTGCGGGAACGGCTGTTTCTGCCCATGGTCACGGGGCGCCCGGAGGGCACCGGACTGGGACTCTCGATCGCCCAGTCGATCGTCAACCGCCACGGAGGGATCATCGAATGCACGAGCCGGCCGGGTCGTACCGAATTCAACCTGTTGATTCCGCTGGAGACGAAGTGATGGCGAAGGTACCGGAAGTCTGGGTGATCGACGACGACCGCTCCATTCGCTGGGTGCTCGAGAAGGCGCTCACGCAAGGCGGCATGGAAGTCCGCACCTTCACGAGTGGCGAAGGGGTGATCGAGGCGCTGTCGCGGCACGAGCCCGATGTGCTGCTCACCGACATCCGCATGCCCGAGGTCGATGGTCTGGCGTTGCTCGAGCAGGTCCAGCAGCGTCATCCCGATCTGCCCGTGATCGTAATGACCGCCCATTCCGATCTCGACAGCGCCGTGTCCGCCTACAGCGGGGGGGCGTTCGAATACCTTCCCAAGCCGTTCGACGTGAACGAAGTGGTCGAGCAGGTCCGCCGCGCCGCGGAGCACCGGCGGCGCGAGACGGGCGGCAGGAGCGGCCAGGTCCGCGAATCCGTGCCGGAGATCGTGGGTGCGGCGCCCGCCATGCAGGAGGTCTTCCGGGCCATCGGGCGGCTGTCGCGTTCCAGCGTCACGGTGCTGATCAACGGCGAATCCGGCACCGGGAAGGAACTGGTCGCGCGCGCCCTGCATCGTCACAGCCCGCGCGCGGATGGCCCCTTCATCGCCCTCAACATGGCGGCCATCCCGCGCGACCTCCTGGAATCGGAACTGTTCGGCCACGAGAAGGGGGCCTTCACCGGTGCCCAGTCGCGGCGCATCGGCCGTTTCGAACAGGCCCATGGCGGGACCCTGTTCCTCGACGAGATCGGGGACATGCCGCCGGAACTCCAGACCCGACTGCTGCGTGTGCTCGCCGACGGCGAGTTCTACCGCGTCGGCGGGCACGTGCCCGTGCGCGTGGATGTGAGGATCGTGGCCGCCACGCATCAGGATCTCGAACGGCTGGTGAGGGAAGGGCGCTTTCGCGAGGATCTGTTCCATCGCCTCAACGTCATCCGGATCCATCTCCCCGCGCTGCGCCAGCGTCGCGAGGACATCCCGCTGCTGCTGCGGCATTTTCTCCAGCGTGCGGCGGAGGAACTCGGCGAGGAACCGAAGGTGCCGACCCCCGAGGTCGAACGGTATCTGTCCGGTCTGGACTGGCCGGGCAACGTCCGGCAGCTGGAGAACGTCTGCCGCTGGCTGACGGTGATGACCACCACCCGGGAGATCCATCTTTCGGACCTGCCTCCCGAACTGCAGGAGAGCGGGACGTCGGAGGCCACCGGCGAGACGGGCGGGGACTGGCTGCGTGCCTTGCGCAGCTGGGCCAGACAGGCGCTGGCCGAGGGGCGATCGGGCCTGCTCGACGAGGCCCAGCCCGCCTTCGAACGGGTGCTGCTGGAAGTGGCTCTGGAGCAGACCGGAGGGCGTCGTCAGGAAGCGGCCCGGCTGCTGGGCTGGGGACGCAACACGCTGACCCGCAAGATCAGGGAGCTGGGGGTGAAGGGCTGAACAGGCCAGGCGCCGCAACGAGGCCCTCCGGCCCGCCTCGGCGGATCATTCATCAGGCATCGTCGGACTGGCGCAATCCGCCGGCGATGGCCAGCAGGGCGGTCGCGAGGCAATCGTGCGCGAGGTCTTCCTCGCAGGCGACCGCCCGGCAGGGATCCAGCGTCTCGACCGCCATGCCCAGTCGCTCGTGCAGTCCCTCGGTCAGTCCGGACAGCGGCGGATGCTGCCAGGCGATCGCGAGTCGCGGGAAGCTGCCTGCGCGGAAATGGCGCTCGTGATAGTCCAGGGTGCGCTGGACCTCGAGCGCCAGGGTATCGGCGAGCGCATTCGGATCGGGGGTTTCCGCGATTTTGAGATCGATGGTCCGGGCCAGATGCAGCATCTCGCCGCGAAGCAGCGCGATCAGTGCCGCATCCGGCATCAGGCAGAGCAGGGTGAGACCGGATGCCGCCGCGGGCAGGCGGGCCCCCAGGTTGCGCAGGGCGAGCTCGGGAATGTCCACCGCGGAAAGGTGGAGGCCGGCAGCCTCGACCAGCTGCGCCAGGCGGTCGATGCGTTCGCGCCGCGCCACCACGGTGTAGAGCTGGCGCTGGGCCCGTGCGGGGGAGGCGGGGGCATCGAAGACGTCGAGCACGGCTTCCTCGATCGGATAGTCGATCAGCTCCCGGATCTTCCAGCGCATGGCATCGCGCAGTTCCGTGGCGGGCACCTCGGGGGCATCGAGCAGCAGCAACTGGTATTCGCCGGGATTCAGGACTGCCGCCACCGGTATCTGGCGCGCATCGTACCGGGCCGCGAGTTCCGCAAGTACCTCTGAAGGAGTGTCGCCCGTCGCCAGGCTGGCGCAGTGGGCCAGACGCGGGACGCCGCGGGAAGTACGCACCAAGGCCCAATGCAGCCGCTCTCCCTGCAGGTGCAGGCCCTGCAGGGCGGCGGTGCTGCTTTTTCGGAACATCGGCATCGACTCAGAATACCATTTCCTGCCAGTCGATGACGGCCACGGAACCACCGCCTCCGCCGCTGCCGCCGTCGAGGATCGCCAGGGCGTTGAGGTCGGTGTCCTTCGAGGCATTGTCCGGCGGCCACAGCAGCGACCAGCGGACGCCGTCGAAATGGGCGATCACGGCGCGGTCGTAGCGTGTACCGCGTACCCGTCCGGTATTGTCGCCCACCAGCCAGCAATCGTCGCTGGCTGCGCAGGCCACATCGAACAGGCGCACGCCCGGCAGATCCGTGGCGCCGGCCGGCAGGCCCTGCCAGCGGCTGCCGTCGTAGTGCGTGATGGTGGGGATGCCGTCTTCCTGGCGGCCCACGGCCCAGCAGTCGTTCGCAGTCACACAGTACACGCTGTAATGATTGCCGTCCCGTGAATTGTTGGGAATCCCCAGGTCAGAGGCGTCCTCCCAGTAACTGCCGTTCCAGTGGGCGATGGTGGCGGGCCTGTTGTCGGTCAGCCGGTCGCCGACCGCCCAGCAGTCGTCCGTGGCAATGCAGTGAACCTCGTTCAGGTGCCGGTTCCAGACCCGGTTTTCGATCCAGGGCAGCAGGATGCGCCACTGGCTGCCGTTCCAGTGCAGGATGGTGGGATGCCCCCACTGGCGCTCGCCCACGGCCCAGCAGTCGTCGGTGGCCACACAGTCCAGGCCATGCAGGTCCCGACCGCGGGCCGGATCGTAGCCGAGCGATGTCCAGCGCGTGCCGTCCCAGTGGGCGATCGAGCCATCCTTGCCCACGGTCCAGCAGTCGTCCGCGGCCACGCAGTCGACATCGAACAGATCCTCGCCCCGTGTGCCGTTGACGGTCGTGCTGTCGAGAAAACGCCAGTTGCTTCCGTCCCAGTGCACGATCGTGCCGCAGGAACGGCGACCGCCGCTCGGCCGCCGGCAGCGGGTCCGGCGCCCCACGGCCCAGCAGTCGTCTGCCGCCACGCAATCCAGTCCCTCGAGGTGTTCGTCCGGGCTGCCGTTGATGGCGTCGGGCACGGCCACCCAGCGGCTGCCGTCGTAGCGCACGATGTGCCCGCGCCGGTTGATCCGGTTGCCCACGGCAAAGGCAAGCCCACGGGCAGGCAGGCGCAGCGAGGCTTCCAGGATTCTGCGGGCGCGCACCTGGCCGGAAAGCAGCACCGTGCCCGCCACGCGGATGTCGCAGGTGGTGCCGGTGTCGGTGGCGGACAGGATGCGCAGGGTGCCGGCGCCGAAGGGCAGGGCGGCCTCGGGCAAGTCCGTGCAGGCGATGCCCTGCGCCAGCCGGGCGGCGGCCCGTTCGATGGCGGATTCGGCCAGATAGAGGGCGGCTGCGGCTTCCGAGAGCTGACCGGAGTCGGTCACGGAGACGCTGGCGCTGCGCATGGTGGTCAAGGCGATGACCGAGAGCACCGCGGTCAGAAACAGGCTGCCGAGCAGCAGGGCGGCACCACGCTGGCGGTTCGGGAGGCAGGCGTTCATCCACGCCTCCGCAGGCCTGCCCGGCCCACCTGGAGATAGGTACGCCCGCCGGCATCGGTCAGGCCCAGCGTGATTTCCACGAAGGCCACATCGGCATCGGAGGTGGCCGGCGTGACGCCGTCGGCCTGCAGCCAGTCGAGCCGGAAACTGGTGACGCCCCGGGCGAGCGGCTGCGAAGCGCCACCGTCATAGGTGATCTCCAGGGTGCCGGCGGTGACGCCCAGTGCCACTGTGCGCAGCAGGGCGCCTTCCTGCTTTCGGAATTGCACGCTGTTCGCCGTGCGGGCGAGAAAATCATAGCGGGCGCCGTCGTGGCGAACGGCCCGCAGCTCGCGAATCATGCGCTCCATGGCGAAGCGGATCTGCCCGTGCGCCTCGAGCCGTTCGCCGCCGGTCCGCCAGGCCGTCACGCCCGTGCCCAGCCCGTAGGCCACCATGGCGCCCAGGATGGCCGTCACCAGGATCACGAGTACCAGTTCGATG
>JALVEM010000351.1 GCA_027030825.1 Thiohalobacter sp. | reverse complement strand
AAGAAGACGGCGAAGGTCATGCCCGAATATTCGACATGGAAACCGGCGACGATCTCGGACTCGCCCTCCGCAACGTCGAAGGGCGCGCGGTTGGTCTCCGCCACCCCGGAAATGAAGTAGACGAGGAACAGGGGGAACAGCGGGATGAAGAACCAGTGATGCAGCCCGCCGGCCTGCGCCTGCACGATGGCATTGAGGTTCAGGCTGCCCCCGGCCATCAGCACGCCGACCAGCGCGAAGCCCATGGCGATCTCGTAGGCGACGACCTGGGCCGCCGAACGCATGGCCCCGAGCAGGGCGTATTTCGAGTTCGACGCCCAGCCCGCGATGATGACGCCATAGACGCCCAGGGAGGTCAGCGCCAGCACATAGAGCAGCGCGGCGTCGATGTCGGCCAGGATCATGTTCTCCGAGAAAGGCACCACGGCCCAGGCCGCCAGCGAAGGTCCGATGGCGAGGATGGGCGCGATCACGAACAGGTAGCGGTTCGCCTGGGTCGGGATCACGATCTCCTTGAACATCAGCTTGACCGCATCCGCGATCGGCTGCAGCCAGCCGCGGGGACCGACCCGGTTGGGACCGATGCGAACCTGGATGTAGCCGATGATCTTGCGCTCGGCGAAGGTGAGATAGGCCACGCCGATCATCAGCGGCAGAACGATCGCGACGATCTTGACCAGTATCCAGACGATGTCGATCAGCGTCTCCATGCTCACCCCACCTGCCCGAGGCCGACCTCGCCCCACCGTGCGCCCAATGCCTGCGTGTTGGGCGCACCGGCCGGAATCCAGGCCACCCCGTCCGGCACCCGCTCGTCGATGACCAGCGGCATCACGACTTCCACACCCGCCTGCCGCACCCGCACCCGGTCATGGCCCGCCAGGCCGAGGCGCCCGGCCTCGGCCCCGTTGATGCGCACGCAGACCTCGCCGCCGTCCGGTGTCGCCTGCAACGCCCCGGCCCGCCGCACGACGGGATCCACGGCGTAGGCCGGCACGTCGGCACAGCGCTCGAGGGTGTCGAGCGGCGCCGGCAGGGCGTCGAGATGCGCCACGCCGCAGAGCTCGATGCGGGCCTCGCCCACACGGGCACGCAGCTCGTCGCGCACCTCCTCCGAACTCAGCCAGGTGAAATCCTGCAGGTCCAGCAGGCTGCCGAGCGCCCGAACGACCTTCCAGCCGGGCCGCGCCTCGCCGGGCGGCGGCACGGCGCCGGCAAAGCTCTGCCAGCGCCCCTCCCCGTTGACGAAGGTGCCGGAGGTCTCCGCGAAGGCGGCGATCGGAAGGAGGAAATCGGCCCGCTCGCGCCACCCGGGATGGTCGAAGGCCGTCATCGCCACCACCAGCTCCGCAGCATCCAGCGCGCGGTCCAGTGCGTCGGGATCGGCCACGTCGGCGTCGGGGTCGAAGCCGAACAGCAACCAGGCGCGGGGCGGCTGCTCGAGCATCGCGCCCGCATGGCGGCCGCGCGTCTCCCGCACGGCGCCGGCCGGCCCGCGATGGGGCACGCAACCGGCCAGCCAGGCGCCGGCGGCATTCGCGCCATCGGTGACCTGGGAGAGGATGCTGTCGGTCTGCTCGGCCAGCCAGACGGCCTGGGAGCGCAGCATGGCGGCATGCGGATGATGCAGGGCCGTGGTGCCGAGCACGATACTCGCCGCGCGCGCCTCGAGCAGCAGGGCCGCCGTCTCGCGCAAGGCCTCGGTGACCTCGGCATCGGCGGCGAAGTCCGGCACGGCGATGCCCTTGCGCTCGGCCACCGCACGCACCAGCCCGGCCAGGGTCCGGGCCATGGCCGAGGGCCGCACGATGTGCCGCTGCGCGACGGGGAACAGGAATTCGTAGTCGATCGGATTGACCACCGCCACCCGGGCGCCGGCCAGCGCGGCCATGCGCAGGCGATGGCCCAGGATGGGCTGCTCCTTGCGCAGCCAGCTGCCGATCAGCAGAAAGGCATCCGAGCGGCCGAAGTCCTCGATGGTCTGCCCCAGCGACGGAAAGGCGGGCAGGGTCTCCTCGTCGCTGAAGTCGAGGGTTCGCAGCCGATGGTCGATATTGGCACACCCCAAGGACTCGGCGAGGCGACCCAGCAGGTACATCTCCTCCAGGGTCGCCGAGGGCGAGACCAGCACGCCCAGTGCGTCGCCATCGTCCCCGATCACCGCCTTCAGCCGCGGCACCAGGGCATCCAGCGCCGTCTCCCAGTCGACATCACGCCACTCGCCATCCTGCTTCATGGCCGGCGCCTTCAGCCGGTCCG
>JALVEM010000350.1 GCA_027030825.1 Thiohalobacter sp. | reverse complement strand
TCCTCACTCCTCACTCCTCGATCCTCGCTCCAAAACCCGACACCGTCCCTGGCATCGGGGATCCACCGGGAGTCAGTTGCTCTCCTGCAGGAACTTGAGGATGTCCCGGGTCTCCTGTCCCGTCAGACCACCGCGTATGCGCATGTGATAGACAATGGGCCGCCAGAGGTCGTCCCTGAATTCCCTCGGATCGCGCACGTTGTGACAGCGGCCGCAGTTCTCGACCCAGGCCTGTGCTCCTCGAGAGAAATCCCCTTCGGCTCCCTGCACGGAAAACCAGGGGAACAGGCCGAAGGCCAGTACAATGAATGTGCTTGCAGTCGATTTCTTCATGGCGTTTCTCCTCAGAATCCGTAGCTGATCTGGAGCAGCAGGCTGTCATCGTCTGCAGCCGAACCGTCCTGACCGTCGTTGAACTCATAGGCCACCTTGGCCACTGCCTGGGGTGCGAACAGATAGTTCACGCCCAATGCCCACTGTTGCTGGTCCTGGTCGGCATGGGGCGAATCGAAATCCGCATAACGCAATACGCCCTCGAGGGGATACTTCGAGAGCCTGTAGGCAGCCTGGGCATACCAGGCCCGCCAGGTGGCGCCATCGGATACGAAGCTGGACGCCTTGCCTCCGATCCGGGTACGGATATATTCGCCTCGGAGGTTCCAGCCGCCCCTTTGCCAGGCAAGATCGAATCCGGTCACACGGTAGCTGCGAGCCGGATCGGAGAACCCACCCGGAGTGACATCGTTTTCGTCTGCATCCACGACCATGGTGATGGCCGCCTCGCCCGTGGCATAGGAAATACCCAGCTCGAGCCCTGCCATGGGAATGAGACCGAAGCGGCCGCCCCAGACCTTGCTGCCGTCGGCATCCGAAGTACGTCCCTCGGCATCCACGCCCTCGATCTCGTCCGGAACGTTGTCGCCATCCTCATCCATTCCGACAAGCTCGGGTCCGTTGCCCACATAGACGGCATAGTTGGCGCGCATGCCGGAAAACGGAGGCAAGCCGCCACGCAACTGCAGCCCCGTTTCAGAAGCCGGCGCCGCGCCATCATGGCCGAAACCGGATGGCGCCGTGGGCAGCTTGTTGATCCACCCCGGATGCAGGTTCTGGCGAAACTGCCCTATGGGACTCAGGAACTTGCCAGCGACCAGCGCCATGTAGTCGTTGAGAAAGACATCGAAGGTGAGATATTCGAGCCCGATTTCCGTCTCTCCATCCGGCTCGTTCATGATCTCGAGTTCGGCCTCGAGCATCATGCGGTCCTTGTACATGTAGTGGAAAATGGGGGAATACTGGACCTGACTGAATCTCCCCTTGGTGCCCTCGTTGTCGGTATAGCCGATGGAGGCATAACCGGCGAGATGGACCACCGAATCGGCCTCTTTCCACTCGCCTGCCTCCTTCGCCACCTTGTCGACCTTTGCTTCGGTCTCGCTGCGGGCCTTGTCCTGTTCGGCCAGTTTCTTCTCGATCGCCTGAAGTTGCTGCTGCAAGGCGCGGATCTGTGCCTTGAGCGATTCGATGTCATCGCCCGCCTGGACCTGCCCCATGCCGGTCGCCAGAAGGGCAGCGGCGAGAACCCGTCTGCCGAATGCAGATGAATTTCCGTTCATGAATGAATCCTCCTTGCTCGGACGCAGGCACTCCCGCGCCATGGACGCCATGCGTCAAGACGATTGCCTGGATCACGCGCAATTGCGTGTCGAATCAGAACTGATTAACGGACAGGAGCAGCTGTCCGTTGCCGTCGGAGAGGAATCAGGTGCGAGGAGGATGGAAGGGAGGTTCGAGGAAGGAATCCTCGACAGCGGTGACGGACGAGGACATCCAGACCTGCCCGACATACGGGATGGGACAAGGGGATACAGCGATCAGGCTGGCGTGTCCCGCCGTCTGGCAATGATGCTGACAACCCAGCACATGGAAAATCTCGTCACAGCAGCAGGCAGCATCATCGGCCGACTTATCGTCCGCGACGACCTGTTGCGCGGCGTCGTGCTGGCAGTGCACCGACGCTGCTCCG
The DNA here is from genome assembly GCA_027030825.1 of Thiohalobacter sp. Lineage (GTDB taxonomy): Bacteria > Pseudomonadota > Gammaproteobacteria > Thiohalobacterales > Thiohalobacteraceae > J048. Next base: position 236 of record JALVEM010000350.1, on the reverse strand, counting down.
TCGTGATCCTCGCCACAGTAGATGCCGCTCATGGCAGAGAAGGGCAACAGGAAGACACTGGCGATCACCCAGGCCAGCAGACCGCGAATCATCCGACTGTGGCGACACTGGTACATTCGGTCCCTGCCCTTTCAGGTTCTTTCCATGTTCAGGACGAATTCTGTCACTTGTATATAGGTGCTGCATTGACATCAATCAAGTGTCGGCAGGAAAAAAATTCCCTTCCCCCATGTTTC
>JALVEM010000349.1 GCA_027030825.1 Thiohalobacter sp. | reverse complement strand
GGTCATGGAGGTCTCCTCGCATGCGCTGGATCAGCGGCGGGCCGATGCCGCCCGCTTCGACGTCGCCGTGTTCACCAATCTCGGCCGCGACCATCTGGACTATCACGGCAGCCCCGACGCCTACGCAGCCGCCAAGGCGCGCCTGTTCGGATTCGACAGCGTGCGACACCGGGTCGTCAATCTCGACGATCCGTTCGGACTCGAGCTGGCCCGCCGCCATGCCGGTCGCGGCCTGATCGCCTACGGCGGCACCCCGGCCGTCACCGAACTGGGCAACGCCGGCTGGGTGCGCATCCTGTCGGTGATGCCGGGCCCGGCCGGCCTGCGCATGGCGTTCGACACCCCGCAGGGGGAAATCGGGATCGACAGCGGCCTGCTCGGTCGCTTCCAGGCCTGGAACCTGGCGGCGGTGGCGGGCATCCTGCTCGCCCGCGGCGAGCATCCGGCGCGCATCGCCTCGCTGCTCGCCGGCCTGCGCACGGTGCCGGGCCGCATGGAGGCCTTCGCCGTCCCCGGCGGGCCGCTGCTGGTCGTGGACTATGCCCATACCCCGCAGGCGCTCGAGGCCGCCCTCGCCGCGCTGCGGGAACACGCGCCGGGCAGGCTGGTGTGCGTGTTCGGTGCCGGCGGCGACCGTGATGCCGGCAAGCGCCCCGCGATGGGCGCCGCCGCCTCGCGGCATGCGGACCGCATCGTGCTCACCAGCGACAATCCCCGCAGCGAGGATCCTCTGGCGATCATCGAGCAGATCCGGCAGGGGGTGACGGTGCCGGTGACGATCGAGCCGGACCGGGCCGCGGCGATCCGCCGGGCTGCGGCCATGGCCGGACCCGGCGACGCCGTATTGATCGCCGGCAAGGGGCACGAGACCCGGCAGGAGATCGGCGGCGAACAGCGGCCGTTTTCCGACCGGGAGCTGGCGCGCGCCCTCGCGCAGGAGGTGCCGCGGTGATGGCCATGCCGCTCTCGGAAGCCGCCGCCATCCTGCAGGGGCGCCTGCTGGGCGAGGACCGCCGGTTTCGCGGGCTCTCCACGGACACGCGGACCCTGCAGCCCGGCAACCTGTTCGTGGCCCTGCGCGGACCGCGCTTCGACGGGCACGATTTCGCCGCCGGTGCGCTGGCGCAGGGCGCGGCCGGGGTGCTGACCGAACGGGATCCGGCGCAGGGGCCGGCCATTCGGGTGCCGGATACCTACGCCGCGCTGGGCCGGCTGGCGGCGCACTGGCGCAGCCGGTTCGACCTGCCCGTGATCGCGGTGACCGGGAGCAACGGCAAGACCACGGTCAAGACCCTGGTCGCGGCGATCCTCGCCACCGACGGCCCGGCGCTGGCCACCGAGGGCAATCTCAACAACGAGATCGGCGTGCCCCTGATGCTGGCGCGGCTGGATGCCGAACACCGGGCGGCGGTCTTCGAGCTGGGTGCCAGCCATCCCGGCGAGATCGCCCGGCTCACGGCCTGGGTTCGGCCCACGGTCGGGGTGGTCACCAACGCCGGGCCGGCCCACCTCGAGGGCTTCGGTTCCCTCGAGGGCGTGGCCCGCGCCAAGGGCGAGCTGTTCGCCGGCCTCGGACCCGGGGCCGCGGCCGTCATCAATGCCGACGACCCGCATGCCGACCTGTGGCATCGTCTGGCGGGCGAGCGCCCCCGAATGACCTTCGGCCTCGAACGGCCGGCCGATGTCACCGCCCGGTGGGAGGCCACGGATGCCGGCAGCCGGCTGCTGTTGCAGACGCCGGCGGGCGATCGCGAGCTGACGCTGGCCTTTTCGGGACGGCACAACGTCATGAACGCCCTGGCCGCGGCCGCCGCCGCCCTGGCCGCGGGCGTGCCGCTCGGCCGAGTCGCTCAAGGGCTGGCGACGGCTCGCCCGGTGGCGGGTCGGCTGCGCTTCCTGCCCGGGCCGGCCGGCGCCTGCATCATCGACGATGCCTACAACGCCAATCCCGCCTCGGTGCTGGCCGCGCTCGACGTGCTGGCGGCGCAGCCGGGCGAGCGCTGGCTGGCGCTGGGCGACATGGGCGAGCTCGGCGAGGCGGCCCCGGAACTGCATGCGCGCATCGGCCGGGCGGCGCGCGAGCGCGGGGTCGTGCGCCTCTGGGCGGCGGGACCGCTGGCCGGCGTGGCGGCCGAGGCCTTCGGCCCCGGCGCCGAACGCTTCGCCGACAGCGCCGAGCTGGCCGAGGCCCTGCGCGAACGGGTGCATGGCGAGGTGGTGCTGCTGGTCAAGGGTTCCCGGACGGCGCGCATGGAGCGTGTGG
>JALVEM010000348.1 GCA_027030825.1 Thiohalobacter sp. | reverse complement strand
GCGAGCCCTTCGAGGGCGGTGAAGGGTCGGACGTGACGCTCGAGATCGGCAGCGGTCGCATGATCGAGGACTTCGAGCAGGGCCTGGTCGGCATGTCGCCCGGCGAGACGAAGACCATTGAGGTCAGCTTCCCGGAAGACTACCCCAACGAGAAACTCGCCGGCCGGACCGCGCAGTTCGAGGTCACGCTCAAGCAGGTCGAGGCCGAGAAGCTGCCGGAGGTCGACGAGGCCTTCGCGAAGGCGCTCGGCATCGAGGACGGCTCGGTGGAGAAGCTGCGCGAGGAGGTGCGGCGGAACATGGAACGCGAGGCCGAGGCGGCGCGCAAGGCCATCGTCAAGGAGCACGCCTTCCAGGCATTGCTCGACAGAAACCCGCTGGAGCTGCCGGCTGCGCTCATCGACGAGGAGATCGACAGCCTGATGCGCCAGATGCAGGAAGAGATCGGCGGATCGCAGAACCTGAATCTCCCGCGCAATCTCTTCGAGGACCGCGCCCGCCGTCGGGTGGCGCTCGGCCTCGTCATCGGCGAGATCATCAAGCGCAACGGCATCCAGCTCGACGAGTCACGGGTCACCAGGACGATCGAGGACATCGCGGCCAGCTACGAGGATCCGCAGGAGGTGATCGACTGGTACCGGAGCAACCCCGAGGCGATGAACGGCGTGCGCACCCTGGTGCTGGAAGAGCAGGTGGCCGACTGGGTGCTCGATCAGGCCGACGTGAAGGAGCGCGACGTGAGTTTCGACGAGCTGATGGAAATCCGTCAGTCAGCAAACGCCTAAAGGGACGACAGCGATGACCGATAGCAAGGACATGGGAGCACTGAATCCTCGGGCACTGAATCTGGTGCCGATGGTGATCGAGCAGACCTCGCGCGGCGAGCGGGCCTACGACATCTATTCCCGTCTGCTCAAGGAGCGCGTGGTCTTCGCCGTGGGGCCGATCGAGGACTACATGGCCAACCTCATCGTGGCCCAGCTGCTGTTCCTCGAATCCGAGAACCCCGACAAGGACATCCACCTGTACATCAATTCGCCCGGCGGTTCGGTGACGGCGGGGCTCGCCATCTACGACACCATGCAGTTCATCAAGCCGGACGTGAGCACCATGTGTGTGGGCCAGGCCGCCAGCATGGGTGCCGTGCTGCTGGCCGGCGGCGCGAAGGGCAAGCGTTACAGCCTGCCGCATTCCCGGGTCATGATCCATCAGCCGCTGGGCGGGTTCCAGGGGCAGGCCAGCGACATCCAGATCCACGCGGAGGAGATTCTCCTGATCCGCGACAAGCTCAACCGGATCCTGTCGAAACACACCGGCCAGCCGCTCGAGAAGATCGAACGGGATACCGACCGGGACAATTTCATGAGCTCGGAAGAGGCGAGGGAATACGGCATCGTGGATGTCGTGCTCGGCAGCCGCGAGGAATCCTCGGCGTCCGCGGACTGAGCCGCAGGCGGCCGCGTCGGGGAGGGGTGGCCCGGATCTTGCCTGTTTCATTACAAGGTCAGGTGTTGAAACCACCTGGCGGTAATGCTCAAATTGGAAGCAGACCCGGCATCCGAAGAGGTATCCGGCGCATGCGGGCAGCAAGAGGATAGACGATGAGCAACGACAGAAACGGCAAAGGGGACGAAGGCAAGCTGCTCTACTGCTCCTTCTGCGGCAAGAGCCAGCACGAGGTGCGCAAGCTGATTGCCGGCCCGTCCGTCTTCATCTGCGACGAATGTGTCGAGCTCTGCAACGACATCATTCGCGAGGAGATGCAGGAGAAGTCGGCCGCAGGCGGCAGCAAGCTCCCCAAGCCGAAAGAGATCAACGCCGTGCTCGACGAATACGTCATCGGGCAGGATCGCGCCAAGAAGGTGCTCTCGGTTGCCGTCTACAACCACTACAAGCGCCTCGAGGCCCGCGGTCACAAGGACGACGTCGAGCTGGCCAAGAGCAACATCCTGCTCATCGGCCCAACCGGTTCCGGCAAGACCCTGCTGGCCGAGACGCTGGCGCGATTGCTCAACGTGCCCTTCACCATCGCCGATGCCACCACGCTGACCGAGGCCGGCTATGTCGGCGAGGATGTCGAGAACATCATCCAGAAGCTGCTGCAGAAGTGCGACTACGACGTCGAGAAGGCGCAGACGGGCATCGTCTACATCGACGAGATCGACAAGATCTCGCGCAAGTCCGACAATCCGTCGATTACGCGTGACGTGTCCGGCGAGGGCGTGCAGCAGGCCCTGCTCAAGCTCATCGAGGGCACGGTCGCC
>JALVEM010000347.1 GCA_027030825.1 Thiohalobacter sp. | reverse complement strand
GTGAGCTTCATGGCCCAGCTCGCGGGCACCCTGCTGGGGGTCGTGGTCGCCCTGGCGGGCGGTTTCGTGGTCTACGGACTGCTCAAGGCGACCGTCGGCATCCGTCTCGGTCAGGAGGAGGAATTCGAGGGCGCCGACCTCAGCATCCACAAGATCAGCGCCACGCCACCCTACGAGTGATCCTCGTTTCAGAGGCAAATGCAACGGGCCGGCATGTCGCCGGCCCGTTGCGTTTTCGTCGGCATGCTTGTTGCCTGAGTCGGGGGGCATGTCAGCGAATCGTCGTCGGGGAGGATCGGAGTGCGGTATCTGAAACGGCTCCTGCTGGGGTGGTGGTTCGTCGTCATACCGGTGTACGGGCTGGCCGGGCCTTCGACATGGGACGACTGGGAACGCGAGAGTCTGGAACGGGCGGGCGAGCCCGACTTCGATCTCGCCTATGCCGTGGCGGCCCTGGAGTATGGGCATCCCGCACAGGCGGTGTTCGCGCTGGAGCGCGTGCTTCTGCTGCAACCCTGGAATCATCGGGCGAGGCTCGAACTGGGCCGGGCCCATTACCGGCTGGGTGAATACGACCGGGCCCGCAGGGCCTTCACCACCGTGCTGGCAGCCGATCCGCCGCCGGCCGTGAAGGAGAAGGCGCATCTCTGGCTCGAGGCGATCGAGGCGGCCCGGGATCGCCGTCGGGCGCGCTGGGAGGCTGGGTTCGGGCTCTGGGTCGGGGCCGATTCCAACGTCAACGTGGCCACTTCCTCCGATCGGGTGAAGATCCCGGCCCTGGGCGAATTCCTGTTGTCGGACAGCGCCCGGCGTCGTTCGGACCGGTTCATGGAACTGCAGGTCGCAGGCAGGGGCGAGGTGCCGCTCAATCAGCACGAGTCGCTGTTCTTCGAGGCTGGGGTGCTGAATCGCAACAATTTCGCCACGCGGGAGTTCGATCTGCGATCGGAATCGCTGCGGGTCGGCTGGGCCTGGCAGGACGATCGCCGAGTGTTTCGCGTCCCGCTCGATGTCCAGTGGCTCCAGGTGGGTGACCGTGCCTGGCGGCGGCTGGCGTTGCTGGGCGTCGCCTGGGACGGTCGGCTCGGGCGGCGGCCGGTCGGACTGGGTCTGCAGCTCGGCACCCAGGATTATCCGGCTTCTTCCACGCAGAACACGCGCATGCTGATCCTGCAGGCAGGCACCCTGTTGCCCGCCCCCGGTGGCCGACCCCTGTCGCTGTCCGTGAACCTGGGCAGCGAGTCCGCCACACGGGATGTCGGGGAGCACAACGGGCGGCGTTATGCCGGCGGCACGCTTCGCTGGCAGACGGCTCTGCCGCAGCAATGGACCTTGAGTGCCCGCCTGGACTGGCAGCGGGCACTCTACCGCGAGCCCCATCCGGTATTCGGCGTGACCCGGCGCGAGACCCTGGCGGTGCTGACGCTGGAAGGGGCGAGGCGATTCGGGAAGTACGGAACGCTGCAGCTGAGGCTGCAGCTTGCCGACAACGATTCCACCATCGATTTCTACGCCTACGAGCGCCGGCAGCTCAGCCTGGGCTGGAAGCTCGACTGGCGGTGACCGCGGGGAGGAGGGCACATGCGGCGTTGCAGCTTCGGTCTCGTTCTGTTCCTGAGTCTGCTGCTGGCGGGCCAGGGCGCCATGGCGCGGGAGAAGGCGGGCGTGGTGCTGCTGGCCCGGGGCGATTTTCATGCCGAGCGGACGGATGGTCGGGTGCCGTTGCGCCGACGCTCGCCCGTGTTCGAGGGCGATGTGCTCGTCACGGGGGCGAAGGCCCGGGCCCAGGTCCGTCTCACCGACGGCACCCTGATCGCATTGCATCCCGGGACCCGGCTGCTGATCGAGCAATACCACAGCGACCCGGCCGGGGGCGAGGAACGCAATTTCACCCGGTTGCTGCAGGGCGGCTTTCGGACGCTCACCGGCCTCATCGGCAAGCGCAACCCCGAAGCCTATCGCGTCGCCACGCCCGTGGCGACCATCGGCGTGCGCGGCACCCACTACGAGGCCGTGCTGGGACAGGGGCTGGAGGTCGGCGCCTATGCCGGCGAGGTGATCGTCAAGAACACGGCGGGCACGATCCTGCTGGGCCCCGCGCAGGACTTCCGCTTCGCCCGCATCGAGGCGCCCGACCGGCCCCCGGTGGGTCTGCTGCAGCCGCCGTCCTCGTTGAGAAAGGCCCCGATCAAGGCCCCGGTACCCGCCGCGGAAAGGGCGGCAGAGCGACCGAAGCAGCCGAAGGCGATCCGCAGGTTGCCTCC
>JALVEM010000346.1 GCA_027030825.1 Thiohalobacter sp. | reverse complement strand
ATATCTTTTCCTGGATCCCGGATAGCCCGCTGCGCGGCCTTCCGGGATGACTGAGGTGGGATGTTGTGCGGCCTTCCGGGGTGACCAAAGGCGTGGGCTCCGCACCGTCCGGAATGACTGAAGGGTGCGGATTCCGTGTATTCCGTGGCTATTACTGTTTTCGAGGACATGCCACTGCAGCCTGCCTATCTCCTGGAATGACCGGTCCGCGTTCGCTATTGCCTGCTTGGTCATGGTCATGCAGGTGAGGGAGGCGAACAAAGAAATTTCTCTGCGCCCTCTGTGACTCTGCGATCTCTGCGTTTCGGAACGGAAAAATCCGAAATGAGCTCCCTTCCGTGGATTCCGTGTTTTCCGTGGCCATTTTTGCGGGTTTCGTGGCTGTATTCCAGCCGAGCGAGGCCTGGAATCAGAGATCGCCCAGGGATGTGGAGATCAACAGATCCGCGGCAAAGGGTCGTCTTCCAGTTCCTCCAGCCAGCGCTGCCCGCCCAGCTCGGTGGTGACGACGACGCGGCCCTCGCCTTCGACGACCTCGCCGATGCAGCAGGCGTCCTCCCCTTCCGGCAGGGCCTGCCAACGCTCGAGCAGCGCCGGGGCGTCTGCCTCCGCCACCACGGCGACCACCCTTCCCTCGCAGGCGAGATAGAGCGGGTCATAGCCCAGCATCTCACACACGGACAGCACTGCATCACGCACCGGGATGGCAGCCTGCTCCAGGTTCACGTCCAGTCCGGTGGCCGTGGCGATCTCGTGGCAGACGGTGGCCAGGCCGCCGCGGGTGGGGTCGCGCATGAAGTGCAGGCCGGGAAAACCGAGGGCCGCGCGCGTCAGCGGCAGCACGCTGCCGGCATCGGAGCACAGATCGCCACTGAGGCCGAAGGCCTCGCGCGCCAGCATGACGGCGATGCCGTGATCGCCCACCGGCCCGCTGACCAGGATCCGGTCGCCCGGCCGGATGCGGCGAAGGCCTAGCTCGGGACCGGGGAGGCGCTCGCCGATGCCACTGGTGGCGAGATAGAGCCCGCTGCCCTGCCCCCGCGGCACCACCTTGGTGTCCCCGGCGACCACCGGCACGCCCAGGGCGCGGGCCGCCGCGCCCAGCGAGGCGATGACGCGGTCCAGCACGGCCATCTCCAGCCCTTCCTCGATGAAGGCGTTGAGTGAAAGAAAGCGCGGCTCGGCACCGGCCACCGCCAGGTCGTTGGTGGTGCCGTGGACGGCCAGAGAACCGATGTCGCCACCGGGAAACTCCAGCGGCTGCACGGTGAAGCCATCGGTGGTGAACAGCAGCTCACCCGACAGGCGCGGCAGGCGGGCGGCATCGGCCTCGACATCCAGGGCCGGATGCGCGAGATGGCGGGCGAAGATCCCTTCGATCAGCTCGCGCATGAAGCGACCGCCATTGCCGTGGGCCAGGGAGACATGGGTGAATTCGGTCCGGGGCGGCAATTTGTTCATGGGCGTTTCATGCTGTCCTGAATCATTGTTGTCATTCTGGAAGGCCGCGCAACAGCCTATCCGGTATCCACTTATTCAAGTCATTCCGGGAAGCGCGCAGCGTCGATCCGGACCCCCCTTCAGTCATTCCGGACGGCGCGCAGCGCCGATCCGGAATCCAGGAAGGGAATGAACCACGGCGGCATGGATGACGTGGTTTCCGGATTCCGGCTCGCGCTCCCCCGGCTCGAGACCGGGGTCGCTTGGCCGGAATGACGAAAAATGCCCGGAATAAACTGCATCATGCACAGCCTGTTTTTGCGGCGAATTCCACCAGTTGGCCGAAGCTCAGCCCGGCATCGTTCATCGGTACCCGTTCGGTCAGCACGGCCTCGAACCCGGCCGCCGCCAGCCGCTCCCGGGCGAGGCGGGAGAGCAGCGCATTCTGGAACACTCCGCCGCACAGGCCGACCCGGTCCACGCCCCGCTCTGCCATCACCTCGCGCGCGATCCGGACGATCAGCTCGGCCAGGCTGACGTGCACCAGGACGGCCTGCTCCGGCACCTCGCCCGGGGCCAGCAGGGCCTCGACGAGCAGTTGCCAGTTCGCAATCCACACGCCACCCGGTCCGCGAGAGAGAGGCAGCCGGAGCGGTATCGGTGCGCCCTCGGCCTGCGCCTCCAGGCGCGCCGGCGCCTGGCCCTCGTAGCTGGCCCGGTGGCAGACGCCGGTCAGGGCGGCTGCGGCATCGAACAGGCGCCCGACCGCGCTCGTGGCCGGCGACTGCAACCCCCGCTGCCAGGCATGGCGCAACAGCGCCAGCG
>JALVEM010000345.1 GCA_027030825.1 Thiohalobacter sp. | reverse complement strand
GGATGTGATCGCCGGCCAAGGCACGGTGGCCATGGAACTGCTGCGGCAGGTGGAGCGGAATCCGCACGCGGTCTTCGTTCCGGTCGGCGGCGGTGGGCTGATCGCCGGCATGGCGGTCTACATCAAGCTGCTGCGGCCCGACATCCGCGTCATAGGCGTGGAGCCCGAGGACGCCCCCAGCCTCCATCGCGCCCTGGAGAAGGGGCGGCGCGTGTCGCTCAGGCAGGTCGGCATCTTCGCCGACGGTGTGGCGGTGCGCCTCATCGGCAAGGAGACCTTCCGCCTGTGCCGGCGCCACGTCGACGAGGTGATCCTGGTCTCGACCGACGAGATCTGCGCGGCCATCAAGGACATCTACGACGACACCCGCTCCATCGTCGAGCCGGCCGGCGCGCTGGGCGTGGCCGGCATGAAGAAATACGTCGAGCGCGAGGGGATCACGCAGGCCGACCTGGTGGCGGTCAACAGCGGGGCCAACATCAATTTCGACCGGCTGGGCTATGTCGCCGAGCGCGCCGAGCTGGGCGAGCGGCGCGAGGCCCTGTTCGCCGTGACCATCCCCGAGCGGCCCGGCAGCTTCCGCCGTTTCTGCCGGGCCCTGGGCAAGCGGTCGATCACCGAGTTCAACTACCGCTACGCCGATGCCGCCGAGGCTCACGTCTTCGTCGGCGTGGAATTGCACGAGGGGGACGAGGAACGCCACCGGTTGCGCGAGAAGCTGCTGGCCGACGGCTATCCCGTGATCGACATGACCGACAACGAGATGGCCAAGCTGCACGTGCGCCACATGGTCGGCGGGCACGCGCCCGGCATCGAGCACGAGGTGGTCTACCGCTTCGAGTTCCCGGAGCGACCCGGGGCCCTGCTGCGCTTTCTGACCGCCATCGGACAGCGCTGGAACATCAGCCTGTTCCACTATCGCAATCACGGCGCCGCCTATGGCCGGGTGCTCGCCGGGGTCCAGGTGCCGCCCGAGGACCGGCGCGCCTTCCGCGAGTTTCTCGACGAGGTCGGCTACCCTTGGGTCGAGGAGACCGGCAACCCCGCCTACCGCCTGTTCCTGGGCTGAGGGGGCGCCACGGAAACATGCGGAAAATAGCCACGGAATCCACCGAATCCACGGAACGGGTTTTTCCGGGGCGCTCCGTCACAGAACGCAAAGAGCGCAGAGGCGCAGAGTGCGCAGAGAGTTTTTCATTTCATGTGCTGCGCGAGGTTGTCGTTACCCGAAACAAGCGACGCTGGATACGATAGCCACGGAAACACACGGAATAACACGGAAAGAAAGTGAGGTGTGAGGGGTGAGGCGCTTTTCCGTAATAACGGACAGCAGGCAACATTGATCCGGAATCTACACCTTATGGTCATCCCGGAAGCCCGCGCAGCACCCCCACCCTTTGTCATCCCGGAAGCCCGCGCAGCGGGCTATCCGGGATCCAGGAAAAGCGTCAGCCGCAGTGGCAGTGATCGGCGTGGTTTCTGGATTCCGGGTCTCGCTCCACTCGCCCGGAATGACGAAAAAGAAGAAATCGCTCGCCCGGAATGACGAAAGAGAAGAAACTGCTCGTGGATTGCCCCTCGAATATTCTGGACACATATTTGGTCGTAGAGCGAGAACGACTGGAGGAAAGAATCACCCACCGGATGGATAGCCACGGAAGCACACGGAAAAACACGGAAAGGAAGCGAGGGGTGAGGCGTGAAGTGTACTTCCGTCATTCCGGACTCGCCGCAGGCGAGATCCGGAATCCAGGAAAATAAAAGCCACCGTGGCATGGACCAACGTGGTTTCTGAATTCCGGCTCGCGCTCCCCGGCAACCGCCGTGTCGCTTGGCCGGAATGACGGGAAAGCAATGACAGCCGTCGTCCCGGCCGAAGCGAAGCGCAGAGTCGGGACCTCGCGAAGGTAGCCGATACGGTGTGAAATGGCGGCTTCGTTGTCGAAGTCCCGGATACCGCGCCATGCGCGGTTCCGGGACGACAGGAGTAGTGACCGCCTGGCCGGAATGACGAAAAAGAGGGCTGCTCGCCCGAAGTGACGGAACCCCTCACTCCTCACACCCTTACTCCTCACCCTCTCTCTGCGCCTCTGCGCACTCTGCGTTCTGTGACGGAGCGTCCCAGAAAAAAGCTGTTCCGTGGATTCAGTGGATTCCGTGGCTATTCCCGCGTGTTTCCGTGGCTGTTGTGCCTCCGCGTGTTCTGCGCTCTGGATCGGTCTAACGGCCGGCCAGATGCCGGCGGATGCGTTCGGCGCAGGCGGGCG
>JALVEM010000344.1 GCA_027030825.1 Thiohalobacter sp. | reverse complement strand
CTGATTCACGTGCCGCAGCACTTCCCCGCCGATGACCTGGTTGCTGCTGGTGGCGATCACGGCCAGCCACTGGCGCAGCGGCACCGGCAGACGATCCGCCTCCGCCTGGATGCGCTGGATGATGTCGCTCTGCTGCGCCTGTTGCTGGGCGACCTTGAGCGCATTCTGGCCACGTTCGCCGGCCTTGTGGACGGCATCGACGAGCAGGTAGAGCTCGTCGAGCTGCTGCATGATGCGCTTGAGTCCGGGGGCGGGCTCCTCGCGTGTGCCGACCTGACGGAACAGGGTCTCGAATTTCGCGTCCACCTGCTCGATCGGCCGGCGCGAGCTGCGTCGCAGGCCATTCTCCTCGCTGCCGAAGAAGGATTCGAATCGGCTGCGCAGATCGGCACCCTTGCGGGCCTGTTGCGCGAGGGACTTGCGCGTGCGTGCACCGGGTCTGGTCTCTTCGGCGATGGCGAACGCCAGCGTCTTGAGCGGCGAGTCGGGCGAGGAGGCGATGCGCAGCACTTCGCGCGCCTCGTCGAGGCTGCCGAAGGGGCGCAGGCGCAGATCGCGCAGGAATTTCTGCCAGGTTTCGATGTAGGCGTTCGCATAATGCCTGCGGACGGCGAGCTCGAGTTCGAGCAGTGCCTCCTCGCTCAGCCTGCGGCGGCGCTGACCCAGCACCCAGGTCTCTTCGGACAGGATGCGAATCTGGTCGGGCAGGCTTTCGGAGAACTTGCGATAGCCGTCGACGGTGAAGAATCCGGCCACGCCTTCCTGCAGGGGCTTGCGGCTGGCACGATAGAGGATGAGGGTGGCATCCGGTCCCGCCACCTTGACGGGATCGAAGGCGGGCAGTTCGGCCGCAAGGCGCGAGGCGGCGATGCGGCGGAAGATCCATTTGTCGGGCGCGATGCGTGCCAGCTGCACGCGCACGTTCTTCACCAGCGCCTCGTTCGGCGGGAGGGGCGCGCGGCCTTCACGCGCCATCCAGGCGAGCGCGGCATCGAGATGGGCGCGCAGGCTGTCGCGCTGTTCCACGGTGAGGGTGCGGGGCAGGGAGCGCTTCCAGTCCAGGGTCACCCATTCCCGGACGGTGGCCGGATCGAAGTGCTCCGGCATGTGGAACATCAGATAGACGCGCAGGGCCTCGTAGAGGAAATCCGGATCGCTGCGGCGTTTTCCGAGCTGTTCCTCGAGGCGGATGAGCAGCTGCGGCAGGAACAGGCTCTCCAGGCCGCGCTCGTAGCTGCGGCGTGCCGCGGCCATGAGCTTGGGGTGCTGGTCGAGGCCCAGGTGCCAGCCTGCGTCATTCTCCCCGCCCTCGGCAAGGAAGCGGAGCCGGTCGAGGATGGGCAGGGCATCGAGCAGGTCGCCGGGAGCCTGCTTCATGCCGGCAAGCTGTTTTTCCATGGCCTCGGCGGCTTCCGCCATCTCGGAGACGAAGGCCCGGTTGTGGAAGTAGCTGGCAAGCCAGCCCAGGGTCAGACCCAGGGTGACGACGAGCATGCCAGCAAGCGCGGCGCGGACGAGCCATTGCCGCTGGCGTTCGAGGCGCAGATTGGTGCCGGCCAGGCCGGATTCCGCGAACACCAGATCCTTCAGGAGCCGGGTGATGAAGAAACTCTGGCCGTGTCCGGTGAAAGCGGGAAGGGCCTGACGATCGAGCCGGAAGGTGCGCGAGACACTGGCCATGACCCGATCGATGGGACTGCCCTCCTGGGTGCCGCTGGTGAAGTAGACGCCGCGCAGCTGTGGTGGAATCTCGAAGCGGCTGGCCTTGAAGATCTCGTCGAGCAGGGGCGAGATCAGTTCGCTCAGGCCGGCGAACTGGGCCGGGAAGGCGAAGATGCGGGCACGTCGCTGCGGGTCGGGTTCTTCCTGGAGGCGCGCAGGGAGGCGTTCGTCCAGCCGCTGGCAGAGCAGTTCGAACTCGCTCTGGAACCTGTGGCTGGGGACTTCGCCCTGTTCCGGATCCTCGACCGGAAAGGTCATGCCCCAGACCTGCTCGCGGCCTTCCCGGTCCAGGTCGGCGAAATATTCCATGAAGCCGGCGACCAGGTCGCATTTGGTCACCAGGAAATAGACGGGGAAGCGGATGCCGAATTCCTCGTGCAGCTCCTGGATGCGCTGACGGATGGCACGGGCGTGGGCCTCGCGCTCCGTCGGCGTCATCTGCAGGAGGTCGCTCACGCTCAGCGAGACGAGCACGCCGTTGACGGGGCGGCGGCGTCGGTAGCGCTTGAGCAGGCGCAGGAATTCCAGCCAGGCTGCGCGATCGACCT
>JALVEM010000343.1 GCA_027030825.1 Thiohalobacter sp. | reverse complement strand
ACTTGCCCTTCGGGTTCCCTGCGCTTCTCGGAAAGTCGGCGCGCTCGGGAACTCGCCCCTGCGGGGCTCAAACACCCCTCGCTGTTCCGCCGCCTTTCCTGCGATGCTCGGCTGCGTCCAGTCGCCACCGCGGCGTTTTTCCGGGACCCCTGTGGTGCAATCCAATCCGGGAAGCAGCAAAACGCCGGAGACATCGTCTTTTTTCCGCTCCGAAGGCTTTGTATAGTGGCCTGGGCGTTCCCCGACGGTTGCCGATGAAAACCACCAGATACTTCAGGGAGCTGAGGAATCGGCCCGACAGGTCGATCATCAGGGATGAATGGATTCTGCAGGCGGTCCGAAATCCGGTGCGGGAGCAGATTCAGTCCGACGGCAGAATCAGGCGTTGGGCCAGGATCGAGGAAGCGAACGGCAAATATCTGAGAGTCGTTCTGCTGTCGGATGGGGAAACCGTCCACAATGCGTTTTTCGACAGGAACTTCAAGCCATGAAGGTCAAATATTTCCCCGACACGGATACGCTGTACATCGAATTCCGGGACAGTGACATTGCCGAGACCCGCGATCTCGACGAAAATACGATCCTTGACCTGGATGCAGATGGCAACGTCTGTGCAATTACATTCGAACATGCCAGCGAACGTACCGATGTCCACCACCTGACCGTCGAAGGCATCGCCGCCTGAGGAAGGATTTCCGGACCGGTTTCGTCTTCCTTCTCCATCGCGATGTATCGATCCCGGGACTCCTGGGCGGTCCCGGATAGGCGGGCGGGTGGACTCCGGGGACTTGCCCTTCGGGTTCCCTGCGCTTCTCGGAAAGTCGGCGCGCTCGGGAACTCGCCCCTGCGGGGCTCAAACACCCCTCGCTGTTCCGCCGCCTTTCCTGCGATGCTCGGCTGCGTCCAGTCGCCATCCCGCCGCTATCCGGGACCGCGGAGAGCGCAGCAACCCCGGTAGGCATAACCCGCATATTGCACCAAGGCGGAAGCGGGCGGGAGCATTATGCTTTATGCCACAGCGGCTTGAATCGGTTTTGGGCGATTTCTGCGAGAGTACAGTTTGTACCGCCCGCTTTCCTGCTCCGGCCCTGGCGGATTTTCGCTCGGTCTCGCGGGCGCTTCGCTCAAGTCGTAGTCCGTGCTACGACTTTCGCTCCAGTGCACCCCGAGTCCGGCTGCAAATCCGCCATCATCCGGAGCCCTCGGTGCAATATGCGGGATAAAGCCCTGCTTGCGGGCCCGGGCACCTTTTGCCATAATGCGCGGCTCTCTGTCGGGCGTGGCCCGGCATGGCAACCCAATTTCGAACGACGGGATCGAGATCATGTCCAGAGTCTGTCAGGTTACCGGGAAGCGGCCGATCACCGGCAACAACGTCTCCCACGCCAACAACAAGACCAAGCGCCGGTTTCTGCCCAACCTGCACACCCACCGGTTCTGGGTGGAGAGCGAGCAGCGCTGGGTGAAGCTGCGGGTGTCCAGCAAGGGCATGCGCATCATCGACAAGAAGGGCATCGACGCCGTGCTGGCCGAGATCCGGGCCCGCGGCGAGAAGGTCTGAGGAGGCGGTCATGGCCAAGAGTGCACGTGACAAGATCAAGCTGGTCTCCACCGCGGGGACCGGGCACTACTACACCACCACCAAGAACAAGCGCAACACGCCGGGCAAGCTCGAGTTCCGCAAGTACGACCCGGTGGTGCGCAAGCACGTGATCTACAAGGAAGCCAAGATCAAGTAGCGAAACACGGTCACGGTCGAAACAAACGAAAGAGGGCCCGGCATTTGCCGGGCCCTTGCTTTTCGCGAGACCTGAAACGGATCAGGCAGCGGCGGGCAGGCGGTAGGCCGGCAGCCGGCGCGCGAAGCCGGCCAGGGCCTCGATGCCGCTGCGCTCGGCCTCCCGGCACCATTCACGCAGGGCCTCGAACAGGCGTTCCGATTCCATCGAGCGCTGTTCCCAGAGCGCCTGCAGGCGCTGGCGGTATTCGAGCACCGTGGCCAGATTGCGGTGATGCTCGAGGGCCTGGCGCAACCGCTCCCGGTCACGGGCATCGACCAGGCTGTCGTCGCGCATGACCAGTCGCCGGACCCGGCCGAGCAGCGCGCGACCGGCACGGTCGGCGCGCTTGCGCTCCTGTCGCAGAACGGGAATCAGCACCTGCCGGATATAGTCGGCCTGCACGTGCAGGCGCAGGCGGAACAGGCCACGGACGGCCTCGGCATCCAGGGCCCGACCCTGTTCGATGACCGGCCGGATCGCCACCTTGTTG
>JALVEM010000342.1 GCA_027030825.1 Thiohalobacter sp. | reverse complement strand
ATGCCCGCGAGCCCTGCCAGTACCGCTTCGACGACGGCGACCGCATGCTCGGCATGCTCACCGACACCGGCAGCCTCACGCCCCATATCCGCGACATGCTCGGCGGCTGCCACGGCCTGATACTCGAATGCAACCACGACCCCGACCTGCTCGCTGGTGGACCCTATCCCCCCAGCCTCAAGCGCCGTGTGGGCGGCGACTATGGCCACCTCAGCAACGGCCAGGCCGCGGAACTGCTGACCGACATCGCCACCGGCAGGCTGCAGCGCCTCGTGGGCGCGCACCTGAGCGAGAAGAACAACACCCCGGCGCACGCCGCCCGCGCGCTTGCCGAGGCACTCGGCTGCCGTCCCGAAGAAATGGAAATCGCCACGCAGGACACGCCGAGCAACTGGTTTTCACTTTCGTCCTGAAAGCTGATAGCCATTCCGGCTTCCGGTATCATTCCGGGCCTCTCTGAACGATTCCGGATGAGGTTGTCCGATGCTGCATGTGCCCGGTGGCCCGGCGCTTTCCGCGTTTCGCACCGAAAAGGCGCTCCGGCGCCTGCGCGATGCCGGCCTGCCCGTGACCCGGGTGGTCACGGCCTGGCAGTATTTCGTCGATCTGGAGCGCCGCCTGGAGCCGGACCAGGAGGCGCTGCTGCGCCGGCTGCTGGACGAGACCCGCTCCGTGCCCGTGGAGGCGCCTGTGGGCGCGTTCCAGTTCCTGGTGGTGCCGCGCATCGGGACCATCTCGCCCTGGGCCTCGAAGGCCACCGATATCGCCCACAACTGCGGGCTGGACCGCGTGCAGCGCATCGAGCGCGGCCTGTGCTGGTGGATCGAGACCGACCGCACCCTCGACGATGAGCGTATCGCCCGCCTGCTGCCGCTTATCCACGACCGCATGACGGAGACAGTGCTGCGCGAGTTCGGCGAGGCCGAGGCGCTTTTCATGCACGCCGAGTCCCGGCCGCTGACCCGCGTGGACGTGATCAACGGCGGGCGGGACGCCCTGGTGGCGGCCAACCGCGAGCTGGGCCTGGCGCTCTCCGACGACGAGATCGACTACCTGGTGGAGAGCTTCCAGGGCATGGGCCGCAATCCCACCGACGTCGAGCTCATGATGTTCGCGCAGGCCAATTCCGAGCACTGCCGGCACAAGATCTTCAACGCCAACTGGATCATCGATGGGGTGCGCCAGGACCGCAGCCTGTTCGACATGATCCGCGCCAGTTACCGGGCCAGCCCGGACGGCATTCTCTCGGCCTACAGCGACAACGCCGCCGTCATCGAGGGCTGGCCCGCCACCCGGTTCTATCCGGACGCAGCCTGCAGCTATCGCGGCCACGAGCAGATGGCGCACATCCTCATGAAGGTTGAGACCCACAACCATCCTACCGCCATCTCGCCTTTCCCCGGCGCGGCGACGGGCTCGGGCGGCGAGATCCGCGACGAGGGCGCGACCGGACGCGGCGGCAAGCCCAAGGCGGGGCTGGCGGGGTTCTCGGTCTCCAACCTGCGAATTCCGGGATTCGAACAGCCCTGGGAGGTCGACCACGGGCGGCCGGACCGCATCGTCTCGGCGCTGGAGATCATGATCGAGGGGCCGCTGGGCGCGGCGGCCTTCAACAACGAGTTCGGCCGGCCGAATCTGTGCGGCTATTTCCGCACCTTCGAGATGGAGGTACCGGGACCCACCGGCCGCGAGGTGCGCGGCTACCACAAGCCCATCATGATTGCCGGCGGCTTCGGCAACATCCGCGAGGAGCATGTCCGCAAGGAACAGTTGCCGGTCGGCGCGCCCCTGATCGTGCTCGGCGGGCCGGCCATGCTCATCGGCCTGGGGGGCGGGGCGGCCTCCAGCATGGCGACCGGCGAGAGTGCCGAGGAACTCGATTACGCCTCCGTGCAGCGCGGCAACCCGGAGATGCAGCGCCGCTGCCAGGAGGTCATCGACCGCTGCTGGGCGATGGGCGAGGCCAATCCGATTCTGTCCATCCACGACGTGGGGGCGGGCGGGCTGTCCAACGCTTTCCCCGAGCTGGTGCACGACAGCGGGCGCGGCGGGCATTTCGAGCTGCGCAACGTGCCCAACGACGAACCGGCCATGTCGCCCATGCAGATCTGGTCCAACGAGGCTCAGGAACGCTACGTGCTCGCGGTGGCGCCGGAGCGGCTCGACGATTTTCTGGCCCTGTGCGAGCGCGAGCGCTGCCCGGCGGCCGTGGTGGGCGAGGCCACCGACGACGGCCGGCTGGTGGTGGGAGACGCCCTGTTCGACAACACG
>JALVEM010000341.1 GCA_027030825.1 Thiohalobacter sp. | reverse complement strand
CAATCGCGTGCGGGTCACCGACCAGGAAATCGACAACCTGCTGGCGAACCGCAAGGCCTGGGGGGATGCAGGCACCCGCTACCACCTGGCCCATATCCTGATTCCCGTGCCCGATGGCGCCTCGCCTGAACAGGTGCAGGCGGCGCGCCGCAAGGCCGAACGGATCCATTCGCGGCTGCTGGAGGGGGCCGACTTCGCCGCCACCGCCATGGCGGAATCCGCCGCCCGCACGGCGCTGGAGGGCGGCGATCTCGGCTGGCGCCGCCTGGACCAGCTGCCGGAGAGCTTTGCCGAGGCCGCCCGCCGGCTCAAGCCCGGAGAGATCAGCGAACCCTTCCAGGGGCCCGGAGGTTTTCACATCATCAAGCTGCTCGAGATCAAGGGCGAGCAGGCGCCCAGGATCGTCAGGCAGACCCATGTACGGCACATCCTGATCAAGCCCAACCCGCTCCTGCCTCCCGAGGAAGCCCGGCACCGGGCCGAGCAGATCCGCCAGCGCATCCTCAACGGCGAGGACTTCGCCGACCTGGCCCGGGCCCATTCCGAAGACACCCTGTCCGCGGCCAAGGGCGGCGATCTCGGCTGGGTGAATCCGGGGCAGATGGTGCCTGCCTTCGAAGAGGCCATGGATCGCCTGAAGCCCGGGGAGGTCAGCCCCGTGGTTCGCAGTCCCTTCGGCCTGCACATCATCCAGGTGCTGGGCCGGCGGGAGAAGGACAGCACGGAGGACTTCCAGCGGGCGCGGGCGAGACAGATCATCCGCAAGCGCAAGGAAGAAGAGGAACTGCAGCACTGGCTGCAGCGTCTGCGTGACGAGGCCTGGGTCGAGATCCGGGAACCGCTCTGAACCGGTCTCAACCGCCTTCGGAGGCCGCCTGCCTCGATCCCGACCAGGCCTCCAGGACCTCCGGGGACATGGGGCGTCCGTAAAGATAACCCTGCGCCTCGTAACACCCGGCTTCGAGCAGCAGACGCGCCTGCGCCTCCGTTTCCACGCCTTCCGCGATCACCCCCAGCCCCAGGCTGTGCCCCAGGGCGACGATGGCCCGGGCGATGGCCACGTCGTTGGGATCTTCCGGCATGTCGTGCACGAAGGAACGGTCGA
Organism: Thiohalobacter sp.; assembly: GCA_027030825.1. GTDB lineage: Bacteria > Pseudomonadota > Gammaproteobacteria > Thiohalobacterales > Thiohalobacteraceae > J048. The sequence goes on along the minus strand of JALVEM010000341.1, from coordinate 1,171 downwards.
TCTTGAGGCGGTTCACGGGCAATCGCTTGAGATAGTAGAGGGACGAATACCCGGTGCCGAAATCGTCGATGGCGAGATGCACGCCCAGATCCCGCAGGGCCTCCATCATGCCGGCGGCCAGCTCGATCTCGTGCATGAGCGCGCTCTCGGTCACCTCCAGCTCCAGGATGCCCGTCGGCAGACCGAAACGATCGAGCAGCGTCTTCACCTCGTCGACGAACCGTTCCCGGCGCAGCTCGAGCACCGAGACATTGACGGCGAGCCGTTCGAACGCAAAGCCTTCCTCCCGCCATCGGGCCGCCTGCCGGCAGGACTCCTCGAGAACCCAGCGGCCCAGCTCGTGAATCAGCGCGGATTCCTCCGCCTGCGAAATGAAGTCGCCCGGGGGCACGAGGCCCCGTTCGGGATCGTTCCAGCGCACCAGGGCCTCCACGCCGAGCAGTCGGCCGTCCGTGAGCGATACCTGCGGCTGATATTCCAGGAACAGCTCGTGGCGGGCGATGGCATGCCGCAGGCGGCTCTCGATGAGCACCCGGTCCATGGCCCGGCGCGTGAGTTCCTCGGTATAGAACCGGTAGGTGTTCCTGCCCTCCTCCTTGGCCCGATACATGGCCGCGTCGGCATTCCTGAGCAGGTGCTCGGCCGTCTCGCCGTCCCGCGGATAGAGTGCGATGCCGATGCTCGCCGTCACATGCACCTCGTGCCCCTCGATCCGGATCGGCTCCTGCAGACATTCCATGAGCTTCTGCGCCACATGTCCGGCGTCCGTCTCCCGGCCCACTTCCCGCAGCACCAGCACGAACTCGTCGCCGCCGATGCGCGCCACCAGGTCCTCGTCGCGCAGACGCTCGCGCAGGCGCGCAGCCACCCCGCGCAGGAGTTCGTCGCCCACTGCATGGCCCAGGCTGTCGTTGATGTGCTTGAAGCGGTCCAGGTCGAGAAAGAGCACGGCCAGCTGCTCGCCGCTTCGCGAGGCATGGTGGAGTTCATGCTCCAGAAACTCGTCCAGCGAGGTCCGGTTCGGCAGCCCGGTCAGGGCATCGTGGTGCGCCAGATAGTCGAGCTGCTCCTGGGAACGCCGGATGGGCGAGAGATCGGTGAATACGTAGACGCAATGAGTGAGCACTCCCTTGTCGTCGCGAACGGCGCCCACGCTCAGCCAGACCGGAAG
>JALVEM010000340.1 GCA_027030825.1 Thiohalobacter sp. | reverse complement strand
CCAGGAGACGGTCGCCACCAAGCGCCAGGAACAGGCCGTGGCCGATGCCGCTCTGGTAGTGGCGCGCGACGAGGTGAAACGCATTCAAGCCGATCTGGAAGCCCTGCTTGCCCAGCGCCGCCACCTGCAGCTCGTCTCGCCGGCGGCGGGTCTGGTGGTGGCTCGCGAAGCCAATCCAGGCACAACTGTGATGGCCGGTCAGGCCGTGCTGGAGGTGATCGACCCGACGATCCTCTGGATCGACACCCGTTTCGATCAGATCAGCGCCGAAGGGCTGGCGGCCGATCTGCCCGCCATGGTGCGCCTGCGGTCACGCCACGACCAGCTCCTGCCGGGACGGGTGCTGCGCGTGGAACCGCTGGCAGACGCGGTGACCCAGGAGATGTTGGCCAAGATCGTGTTCGAACGACAGCCCCAGCCGATGCCGCCGCTCGGCGAGCTGGCAGAGGTGACCGTTTCATTGGCCCCGCTGCCAGCCCGCCCCGTGATTCCCAATGCCGCGATCCGCGAGGTCGACGGCCGGCGCGGCGTCTGGCTGCTGGCAGACGACCGCCTTCGTTTCGTGCCGGTGAAACTTGGGCGCAGCGATCTCGATGGCCGGGTACAGGTGCTCGGAGGCCTGCAGGAAGGTCAGCGCATCGTGGTTTACAGCGAGAAGATGCTGAGCGCACACAGCAACATCCATGTGGTCGAGCGGATACCGGGGGCCGCGCCATGATCAGCCTGGCGGGACGCGACATCCTGCACACCTGGGGCAAGTTCGTCTTCACAGGCATCGGACTGGGCCTGTTGATCGGCGTCACCCTGACCATGGCGGGGGTATACCGCGGCATGGTCGCTGACGGCATGGCGCTCCTCGACAACAGCGGTGCCGATCTGTGGGTGGCGCAGCGTGACACCCTCGGCCCCTATGCCGAGTCTTCCAGCATCCATGACGACCTGTGGCGCGGCATCCGCGCGATACCCGGCGTGGCTGCTGCTGCCAATGTCACCTATCTCACCATGCAGGTGCGCCACGGAGTGCGGGATGTGCGCGCGATGGTGGTGGGCATCATGGCGGGAAGGCCGGGGGATCCCGGCTGGCCACCGCATCTCGTCGCGGGACGACAGATCACCCGCGGACATTACGAGGCGGTGGCCGACATCGCTACCGGTTTCCAGTTGGGTGACGAGCTGAAAATCCGCCGCAACCGCTACACCGTGGTGGGGCTCACCCGCCGCATGGTTTCCTCCAACGGTGACCCCATGGTGTTCATTCCCCTCAAGGACGCCCAGGAAGCGCAGTTCCTCAAGGACAATGACGCCATCCTGATGCAGCGTCGCCGCACGGCGTCCAATCCGGCGTTCGACCGTCCCAACGTGCCGGGCCTGTTGGACGCCATCATCGCCTCCCAGACCACCAACAGCTATGTCAACGCCATCCTGGTGCGCCTCGAGCCGGGCTACACTCCGGAAGAGGTGGCCGAGCCGATCCGGCGTTGGAAAAGACTGACCGTCTATGATCGCATGGAGATGGAAGAGATCCTCGTCGGCAAGTTGATCGCCACCTCGGCCAGGCAGATCGGCATGTTTCTGGTCATCCTCGCCATGGTGAGCGCCGCCATCGTCGCCTTCATCATCTATACGCTGACCATGGACAAGATTCGTGAAATCGCCGTGCTGAAACTCATCGGTACCCGTAACCGCACCATCGCCGCCATGATCATGCAACAGGCGCTGGCGCTGGGTGCCATTGGCTTCGTTGTGGGAAAGATCGCCGCAACCTTCGCTGCACCGTACTTCCCCAAGTATGTGCTGCTGATGCCGGCCGACTCGATCATCGGCTTTTTTGCCGTTCTGCTGATCTGCGTGCTGGCAAGCCTGGTGGCCGTTCGCCTGGCACTCAAGGTAGACCCGGCCGAAGCGATCGGGGGCTGAGATGGCAGGCAAGGGCATTCGCATCGAAGGACTCTCCAAGCGCTATGGCGAGGGGGATACGGCCGTGCTCGCACTCAAGGACGTCAACATGACGGTCGCACCCGGAGAAGTGGTCGGATTGATCGGCCCGTCCGGTTCCGGAAAGAGCACCTTGCTCAAATGCCTGGGCGCGGTGATCGATCCCACGTCCGGACGCATGATGCTGGGCGACGAGGTGATCTATGACAACGGCTGGAAGGTGCATGATCTACGGGCGTTGCGCCGGGACAGGATCGGCTTCGTATTCCAGGCCCCGTACCTGATCCCTTTCCTCGACGTCACCGACAATGTGGCGCTCCTCCCGATGCTGGCCGGCGTACCCAACGAACAGGCACGC
>JALVEM010000339.1 GCA_027030825.1 Thiohalobacter sp. | reverse complement strand
GGTTCGGCCAGCCGCTCCAGTACGCCACGCCAGAAGGCGGCATGGCCGGCTTCCATGGTGGAGATGCGTTCGAGCAGTCCTCGCAGTTCGGTGCGTCGGGTGGCCTGTGAAAGCATCCGGTAGGTGACGTGGTCGGTCATCTCGCCCAGGTAGAAGGCCCGGGCGAGGCTGCGCAGGTCATGCGAGAGCAACGCCGGCTCAGCCACCGAGTTTCTCGACGAGCTTCTCGAGATCCTGGGCGATGATGTCCCAGATACCCATCAGGCCGGCCTTTTCGATCTCTTCGTCCCAGTTCTCGGGATTCTCGAGCCGCAGTTCGTCGAGCTTGACCTGCAGCCGATCGCGCCGCGCGATGATGTCGGCCAGGGTCTTTTCGTGCCGGGCCCGTTCCGGATGACCATCCAGGCCACGGCGGGCCTTCTCGATCAATTCGTCGATGTGCTTCAGGCGGGATTCGTAGAGGCGGATCTGCTGATCGGCGAGTCTGTCGATGCTCATGTCGGGTCCTTGCGGAAGATCGTTGCCTATAGTGTGCCCCATTCGGCAGACGGGATGAAGTCCGTTGCGGGGGGATCAGTCAGCGGGTGGCGCAACAAGGAGGCTGCGCCATGCAGGGTGTCTCTCGATGCGTTTCAGGGCCTGCGCCAGCAGTTCGCGGCCGGGCGATGTGCGATGCCAGGTCGAGGCGCCGGAAGGATGCGGGAGAGGAACGAGGTCGGTCTTTCTTCCGTTGATCTGCATGCGGAATGTCCTGCCGACCACCTCCGTCAGGCGGTGAAACTCGAGGAAACGGGCAATGGCGAGTTTGCCCACCGGCAGGATGAGCCGCGGGGCGAGCAGCTCGATTTCCCTTTCCAGCCAGGGCGCGCAGTTGGCGATCTCCTCGCGGGTCGGCACCCGGTCGCCCCCCTTCGGGTTCTTGCCGGGATAGCAGCGGCAGACGGCCGCCATGTAGACGCGTTGGCGAAAATCCCGTTCTTCCAGGCCGATGGAAGCAAACCACCTGAACAGGGTCTTGCCGGCCGTCCAGGCGAAAGGGCGGTGCACCTCGATCTCCTTCTCTCCCGGCGCCTGGCCGATGAGCAGCACGGGAGAGGGGACGGGCTCGCCCACGACCGGTTGCCCGAGCATGTCGGGGCATCGCCGGCAGCGTTTGAGTTGTGCCTGATGCCGGCGCAGGGCCGGGACGATCGATTCCGGATGTCTGGAATCACCCGTCTCAGTCGGCATCGATCGGCCCCGTGTAGGAGACTTCGGCAATCCAGAGATGCCGCTCACCTTCCGGCGTTTTGACCCGGATCTCTTCATCACGGCGGCGGCCGATCAGGGCGCGTGCCAGCGGCGAGGCCACGCTGATCCAGCCGCGTCCCGGATCGAATTCATCCGACCCCACGATCCGGTGGCAGACCAGCTCGCCGGACTCGTCCTCCAGAAGGACCCAGGCGCCGAAATGGATCCGCTCTCGATCCGCCGGCAGTTCACGCACGACCCGGAGCTCGGGCAAGCGTCTCTGCAGGTAGCGGATGCGGCGATCGATGCCGCGCAACTCCTTTTTCCGGTAGATGTATTCGGCGTTCTCGGAGCGGTCGCCCTCGGCGGCGGCAGCCGCCAGCGCGCGCGTGACCTCTGCCCGGCGCCGCCACAGGGCATCGAGTTCCTGCTGCAGCCGGCGATGTCCTTCCTCGGTGATGTAGGGCGGATGCTTCATGGCCGCGTATGATACCGCGATGGCTCTGCTCTGGTCGCGAACGCACGAGGGTCGCCGTTACGAGGTCCGCAGTGCCGGACGGACTCGTCGGCTGTACACGGACGGCGTTTTCCACAGCCAGTATCACCCGGATCGGCCTGTCACGCAGGGCGTCTGGGATCTGCTCTATCTGCCCGTGCATTTCCTGGATCACCCGGAGGGTGCCCGGGTGCTGGTGCTCGGCGTGGGTGGAGGTGCGGTGCTGCGGCTGCTCGGACGCCATGCCCGGTGCCGCACGATCCTGGGCGTCGAAAGGGATCCGGTCCACATCGATATCGCCCGGCGTTTCTTCGGCGTACCGAAACATCAAATGGTCCAGGACGACGCCGTGCGCTGGCTGGAACATGCAAGACCCGGCCAGATCGACTATCTGGTCGACGATCTCTTCGATGGATCGCATGGCGAGCCCGTGCGCGCCGTGCGTGCGGACGCCCGCTGGTGCAGTCACCTGGCGCGGGTGCTGGCGCCGGGCGGCGTCATCGTCATGAATTTCGCCAGCCTCGACGAGCTGGAGTCCTGTGCCTTCCTGCGCTCGCGCGCGCTGGCACGGCGTTTCCCTTCCGCCTTCCGGCTCACCCTGCCCGGTTACGCGAATGCGGTGGGAGTCTTCTGCCGGCGTCCTGCCGCCACCGGGGTGCTGCGCCGTCGATTGCGGGCGATGCCCGAATTGCGTCTCGGGCGGCAGGGCGGGCTCGCATATCGGATTCGCACGCTTCGCTAGCGGGTCGTCGAGAGTCGCCGCCAAAGACCTTCTGCCGGGTTGTGTTCTGCTCGTTCCCTTGCGCCTCTCTGCCCGACGTCTCTTGAAAGCCTCTGAACTCGAAGGGCGAATAAATTGTGTCGGAAAATCGTCATCCAGCAGATATCCGACCATTCGGTATTCTGCCCGGGGAGGGGAATCACATGAGCACACGTGAAAATCCTGGAAGGCGCCGCTTGCTGCAGCCTGCCGGAACGGTCTGTGGATGGTTGTGGCTGATGCTGCTCGCGCTGCCCATGCTGGCGCCGGCCGCAGGAGATTCCGAACCGCCCCCGATCGACGGCGCGCGCGCGGATCTGCGCTGGGTGGGATGCGGGATTTCGAAGAAATCCTATCTGACGGCTCTGGCGAAGGCCTACGAGAAGAAGACGGGCGTGCATATCGACATCCAGGGGGGCGGGGCGACCCGCGGCATTCGCGAAGTGGCGGCCCTCACGGCCGACATCGGCGGCAGTTGCCGGCAGCGTATCTTCAGCGAAAAGGCGGAGCAGGGCGTGGTGATGGTGCCCGTGGCCTGGGACGCCCTGGTGGTGATCACGCATCCCGACAATCCGGTCGAGAACATCACGCTGGAGAGTCTGCGCAAGGTCTATCTGGGCGAAATCACCCGATGGAAACAGCTCGGCGGCGAGGATGCGCCCATTCATCTCTACGTGCGGCAGGGAAAGATCTCCGGTGTCGGGCGCACCCTGAGAAAGCTGCTCTTCTCCAATTATGACCAGGAGTTCGCCGCGACGAAGATCTTCAAGTCTTCAGGTCCGCTCGAGAAGGCTGTGGAACAGGATCCGCTGGCACTGGCGGTGACCGGCATCAGCAGTGCCAGAAAGCGAAAGGTCAAGGTACTGCAGCTGGAAGGCAAGTCCCCTACATACGAAAACATAAAAAGCGGGCGGTATCTGCTCTACCGGCCCTTGTACCTTGTCTACAACCCGGACAACCCGAAGCTGGAACTCATCCGGGATTTCATCCGCTTCACCGACAGCGACGAGGGACGGGAAGTGATTCGTTCCAACGGGACCTTGCCTTATCTCGAGGGCGTGAACCTGGTGCGCAACAAGATGCAGGAATCGAGGCAGGCGCGGCGAGAGAAGGGGCTGCACTGAGCCTCAGGCGGGGTCGGCCGAGGCCTGCAGCCGTTCCAGGGCATCCTCGGCCACCTCCCGCACGTCGGGATTCTCATCCTCGAGCCGGGCCTCGATGGCCGGTCGGGCGCGCGGGTCGTGCGTGAGCCCCAGGAACCAGGTGGCATCGCCGCGGATGCGCGGATCCGGATGGCGCGAGAGTTCGGTCAGCCGGTCGATCAGGCCGGCGAGCGCCTCGCTGCCTTCCAGCGATTCCATCAGGGCATTGACGCCCAGCCGTTCCGGAAGCTCGGCCTCCTTGCGCTCGAGCAGGTCGAGCACGGCCGGCATGGCCCCGGGATGGCGGCGAAGATAGGCTTCCGCCTTGCCCAGCTGGCCATCGCGCAGCAGGCGCGCGAGATACTCGGCCACGGCGTCCGGCCTGCCGGCCAGCGCCACCCACTCCTTCAGCTCGGCGGGCGAGTGCAGCCCTTCCAGTTCGATGGGGCCTATCCGGAACCAGGGTACGCTGCGCACGCCGGCCCGTGCGGCAAGGTCCGGACGGGCCTGAATGTTGATCACCTCCAGCGTGCCCAGCTTCCCCTGCTTGACGAGTTCGGAGAGGCCCTGCAGCACCACCGGACAGTGCGGGCAGCCGGTGGCGAGATAGAGGGTGGCGGATGGCGGCTGTGCAGACATCGGGATCTCCAACAGGGGACGTGGGGAAATGATAGCCGACTCCTGCCTGCTCGGATATGCTTGGCACTGGACCAGGGGGCGGATACGACATGATTCCTTTCACCCGCAAGACGACATTGCCTGCGCCGGAGGAGGCCCTGCCCGGTCGGGACACGCCCATGCCCGTGCCGGAACGGCATTTCGTCAATGGCCGGTCGCTGCTCCCGCCCTGGCCCGAGGGCATGGAGGAGGTTCTGTTCGGCATGGGCTGCTTCTGGGGCGCCGAGCGCCGCTTCTGGGAGACGCCCGGCGTGTACGTGACCATGGTCGGTTATGCGGGGGGCTACACCCCGAATCCGACCTACGAGGAGGTCTGCACCGGACTGACGGGGCACAACGAGGTCGTGCGCGTGGTCTACGACCCGCAGGCCGTGCCGTTTTCGGCGCTGCTGCGTGTCTTCTGGGAAGGACACGACCCCACCCAGGGCATGCGCCAGGGCAACGATGTCGGCACCCAGTACCGCTCCGGCATCTACTGGACGACCGAGACGCAACGGCGGTTGGCCGAACACAGCCGCGAGCGCTATGCCGAGGTTCTGGGCCGGGCCGGATACGGACCGGTCACCACCGAGATCCGCGAGGCGCCGCCGTTCTACTACGCCGAACACTATCATCAGCAGTACCTCGCCAAAAATCCCGGCGGCTATTGCGGGCTGGGCGGCACCGGTGTCCCCCTGCCCGACCTGGAGGCGGTCTGATGCGCGAGACGATCTGGACCATCGGTCACAGCAATCGCGACATCGAAGAGTTCGTCGCGCTGCTGCGCGAGCCGGACATCGAGCTGCTGGTGGACGTGCGGGCCCGACCCCGTTCGGCGCGCTTTCCGCACTTCGACGAGGAGGCATTGCGCGAGGCCCTGTCGGATGCCGGAATCACCTATCACTGGGCCGGACGGCATCTGGGCGGGTTCCGCACCCCTTCGTCCGAGTCGCCTCACATCGCCCTGCCGGAAGGCTTCCGCGGTTACGCCGACCACATGCAGACGGAGGTTTTCCGGCGCGCGATCGTCCAGCTCCGCAATCTCGCGCGGCGCGGACGTACCGCCGTCATGTGCGCCGAGCGCGAGCCGCTGGAGTGCCACCGTTCGCTGATCGCCGACTATCTGCTGCTCGAGGGGGTGCAGGTGCTGCATCTGATCGGACCCGGCGAGGTGCGCGAGCATCAGCTGCGCGTCGAGGCGCGGCGGGAGAGCGCCACGCTGGTCTACGACCGGCAGGTGCAGGCGAGTCTTTTCTGAGAGGGCTCCTCACCCCGCTGCGGAACCTGCCCGGGCGCGCCGGCGGGACAGCCACTGCCAGATGTAACCGGCCGGCCGGTCCTCGCCCGTGACGATATAGTTCAGCATGTTGTAGTTGGCCACCAGCAGGCGCATGTCGTCCTCGGCCTCGGGGAGCCCGCAGAACAGGAGCTGGTCGTTGCGCATCAGTCGCGTGTCGTCTTCGGGCAGCAATCGGCCCACGCCATCCCGGTGCAGCAGCAGGGGCACGCAGCGAAGCCGGCGGGCCGGATCGTGGGGATCGGTCAGCAGATGGGCGAGCCGGATCTCGCACCCCTCCTTCATCTGGTCGATCACGGCGGGAGCCTGTTGCTCGTCGAGCCGGAGCACCCAGGTGTCGTGGGCCCGATCCTCGACCACGCCGCTGACCCGGCTCACCAGGAGATTGGCCCAGACCTCGTCCCTGCGGGAGGCCAACTGAAGGAATTCGCCGAGCAGGGGGATGAGGATCTCCGCGAGAATGTTCTCCGCCAGTATCCGGCTGGGCTGCATGACCCGATCGATGCGGGCGGCGCGGAACAGGGCGGTGTTGCGGGTCTCGTTCTGCCGCGCCACCGTGAACAGGTCGTGCCTGAGATCACGGGCGGTCATCAGAATGGAGAGATTGTTGGCATCGTCGTCGGTTCCGGCAACGATGCCGACGGCGTGATGAATGTCGGCCTCCAGCAGGGTGGCCGCCTCGGTCCCGGTGCCCTTGACCGTGCCTGGAGGGGCGCCGGTCGCCTCCGGGTTCCGCTCGATGACCTGGACCGGCAGGCCCAGTGCCTCGAGGCGGGCGTGCAGGGCGCGGCCGAACCGTCCGTAACCGCAGATCACCCATTTCCCCTTGGGCGGCGTGATGAATTCGCTCAAGGGCTCGTTGTGAGGACTGGTGATCCACTCGTGCACCAGGAACATCGAGGGGGAATGGAACAGCAGCGAGAAACGTTCCGCGAAGGTCTCGTAGGCGTTGGTGATGGAGTCCGTGCCGAACGAGGCCATGTTGGCCGCCGTCTCGCGCCTCTCGGAACGGCAGTACACCTTGAGCGATGGACGCAGCAGCTTGGCCGTGATGGCGATCTTGAGATTGGCGGCATCGGAGTTGGTGACGGCGATGACACCACGGCAGTACGGGTGGCGGAGGCCTGCGGCGAGCAGAGACTCGGTGTCCTGGGCGTCGGCGTGCAGGCCCGGCGCATGCACAGGAAAGTCCTCGATGGCCAGGCGGTGGATGCGATCCTCGTCGATGTCGATCACCGTGCACCGGCTGCCGTGTTCCGCCAGCTCGGAGACGATGAGCTGTCCCGTATCGCCATATCCGCAGACGATATGGAAGGGCTCGCGGAGGTTGCGCGTGGTGCGGGCAAAACCCGACATCGCGATCACGCGGCGCAGCCGCTGGTCCTGGATGATGGTGATGATGGCGCCGATGGCATACAGCCAGCTGATGACGGTGAGATAGATGCTGAACAGGGTCCAGAAGCGCTGGGCGTCGGTGAAGGTGTAGGGCAGTTCCCCGAACCCGATGGTCGAGCCCATGAAACTGACGAAGTAGAAGGCGTGAAAGAAATCCATCCGCCACGGGCGCCCCTGGTCGTCCACACCGGGGATGAGGGTGAATCCCAGGGTGGAAATGGCATAGGCGGAGATCAGCACCAGCAGCGGGCGGCGCAGCCGGCGCAGCACGAGGAAGACGATGTCCGGCATGACCCCGTTTCCCGGATCGCCGCCGGGAGGAGGGTGAGGCGCGTTCGCCGGATCGAGGGCCATGGATCAGCGGCGCACCAGCACCGTTTCGATGATCAGGATGACGACGGAGGCGATGTTGGCCACCAGGGCGCCACCCGAGAGCGCCACCACGTCGGCCATGCGTTCCGGTGTCATGCCCAGGTCGGAGACGTGTTCCGCATAGCCCCACACGGTGGCTGCAGCGATGAGCTGGAGGTCGGCCACCAGGCTGGTCGCGAGCAGTACCGCTCCGATGTGGGTCCGGTCGCCGAATTTCAGCACGGTGGCGATCAGACTGACGAAGAGGGCGCTGTAGAGCTCGTAGACGTTGTGATGATGGACATTGTCCATCTCGCCCATGACGAAACCGAAGTTGAGCGTCAGGGCCAGGAGGACGAAGAAAGCGAAGACGACCTTTTCCAGATTCATGCTCGGGTCCTTGGCGCGGGGATGCGGTACGGCACAGTCTAGCAGCGCCGGGACGGTCCTATCCATCAACAGGATTTATCGAATGCCATAAAATCATTCGATTTCACATTGTCATGAAATGTCCTAATGTGAAGAAACCGCAAACAGCGGCAACAACCATAATTCGAACCGACCGCCCCACGAGGATGGAGTCGATGAAAATCCGAACAGCCCTGCTGGTGGACGATTCGCCGTCGGCCCGCCGGATCTTCCAGTCGCTGCTGCAGGAGATGGGCCTGGACGTGGCCCTGGCGTCTTCCGGGGAGGAAGCGCTCGGCTATCTCGAAGCCCTGGTGCCCGACGTGGTCTTCATGGATCACCTGATGCGCGGCATGAGCGGGCTGGAGACCGCGCTCGAGATCGCCCGCCGCCCCGCCACCGCCGGCATCCCCGTGATCATGCTCTCTTCCAGTCTGACGCCCGCGCTCGCCGAGGAAGCCCGCCGCCACGGTGTCTGGAAGACCCTGCCCAAGCGGGCCGACCGTGACATGATCCGGTCCGTCATCGATGCCCTGCGTGACGACGAGGGCGGGAAGGGTGCCGGCAATGTGGTTCAGGAGCCCGTGCGCACCTCCTCCCTGCCGCTGGTGCCGGCGGAATACATGCTCGAGGAGGGCGAGGCCGCCCGGCTCGCGGTCGATCTGGGCAACGTGATCCAGGAAGCCTGCGCGCCCGTGGTCGATTGCGTGCTGGAGCGGTTGCGTGCCGAACTCTCCTTCCGCTGTCTCCATGCCCTGGAGGCCGTCCGGCCGCAGATCACCGAGACCGTGCAGCAGATGGTGCGCGAGATCGTCCTCGAGGCACTCGCGGAACAGAGTCTGCCGCCG
>JALVEM010000338.1 GCA_027030825.1 Thiohalobacter sp. | reverse complement strand
GAATACTTGACGCCGTGATGGGCCTCGAAGACGGGCTTGAGCCCCTTGAGGATCCGGACTGCCTCCTCCACCGTCGGTTCGCGCACGTCGATCTTCTGGAAACGGCGCGCCAGCGCCCGGTCCTTCTCGAAGATGCCGCGGTATTCCTGATAGGTGGTCGAGCCGATGCACTTGAGCTCGCCGGAGGCCAGCATCGGCTTGATGAGGTTGGAGGCGTCCATGACGCCGCCCGAGGCCGCACCGGCGCCGATGATGGTGTGGATCTCGTCGATGAAGAGGATGGCGCCCGGCTCTTCCTTCAGCGCGGCCAGCACCGACTTCAGCCGCTTCTCGAAGTCGCCGCGGTACTTGGTGCCGGCCACCAGCGCGCCCAGGTCGAGCGAATAGATGGTGCTCTCGGCCAGCACCTCCGGCACCTCGCCGTCGACGATCATGCGCGCCAGCCCCTCGGCCAGGGCCGTCTTGCCCACGCCGGCCTCGCCCACATAGAGCGGGTTGTTCTTGCGACGGCGGCACAGCACCTGGATGGTGCGCTCGATCTCTTCGCGCCGGCCGATCAGCGGGTCGATCCTGCCCTCTTTCGCCAGCTTGTTGAGGTTGGTGGCGAAGGTCTCCAGGGGGCTCTTGCGCGTGTTGCCCTCGGCCTGTTCCTCGCCGGTGCCGGTCTCGGCCGTGCTCCCCTCGGAATCCCCCTCTTCGTCCGTCACCTTGGAAATGCCGTGGGAGATGTAGTTGACCACGTCCAGGCGGGTGATGTTCTGGCGGTTCAGGAAGAAGACCGCCTGGGATTCCTGTTCGCTGAAGATGGCGACCAGCACGTTGGCTCCGGTGACCTCCTTGTTGCCGGAGGACTGCACATGGAACACGGCGCGCTGCAGCACGCGCTGGAAACCCAGTGTCGGCTGGGTCTCGCGGCTGTCGCCGGAGAGCAGAAGCGGCGTGGTCTCCTCGATGAAGGTGGTCAGATCGCGGCGCAGCGCCTCCAGATCCGCCCCGCAGGCACGCAACACTTCGGCGGCCTCGCGGTTGTCGAGCAGCGCGAGCAGCAGATGCTCGACCGTCATGAATTCGTGTCGCTTCTCCCGTGCCTCGCGAAAGGCCAGATTGAGTGACTGCTCCAGTTCCTTGCTCAGCATGACAGCTTACCTCGTCAGCGCCCTGCTCAGGCCTCTTCCATGGTGCAGAGCAGGGGGTGTTGATGCTGGCGCGAATAGGCGTTGACCTGCGCCACCTTGGTTTCCGCGATCTCGTGGGTGTAGACCCCGCAGACGCCCTTGCCCCGGGTATGGACGGTCAGCATGACCTGCGTGGCCTTCTCCCGTCCCATCGCGAAGAATTTCTCCAGCACTTCCACGACGAACTCCATGGGCGTGTAGTCGTCGTTCAGCAGAACCACCTTGTACAGCGGCGGCTCCTTGAGCCTGGGCTTGTCCTCCTGGACCGCCAGGCCCTCGTCACCGATTCGTTCCAACTGGTTTCTGCTCATGCCTTCGATACGCGTGCGTCCATGTGTCAATAAAGGAAAAAACCGCAACTTCCACATTAGAGTGACGCTACGCACCAAAGGTTTCAACCCTCGACGCCGCGTTGATACTTCGGCGCCCTGCATGATTTCCAGCAATCTTCGTGCCCGTCGAACCATCGGACAGCGGCGCATTTCCCCAGCCCTGACCGAGATACTTGACTGATTTTGTCAACTGTATGAGAGTGATGTCGACGATGCCCGCATCGTCAGGAGGAGTCGGATGCCGGCAGCCCGTCGTTCGCGTACCGCGCCCGACAGGCCACAGGCTTCCGTTCGATGTGTCAGGCCGACATCCCGGACAGGTCGGCCCGCCGCCCAGGGCGATGGCCGTCCGCGGGATCGGGAGTCAAGACGAGGAAGACGAAGACAATGGCAACAGGTATCGTGAAGTGGTTCAGCAACGCCAAGGGCTATGGATTCATCGAGCCGGAAGGGGGTGGCGAGGACGTCTTCGCACACTTCAGCGCCATCGAAGCGGAAGGCTACCGGACCCTGAAACAGGGCCAGCGCGTCGAATACGAATTCGAGGAGGGGCCGCGCGGCCTGCATGCCACCCGGGTCGTGGCCATGCCGGAAGGTTCCGGCGTGAATTGACCTCGATGGACGGGAGGGCGGCCGCTCCGCCCTCCCGATCCGGACTCACCCCATGGCGGCAATCACCGCCTGACCGAATTCCCGCGTCCCCAGCGGCTGTGCTCCGGGCAGGTCCCGCGCCAGGTCGCCCGTTACCCTGCCGGCCGAGATCGCGCCCGAGAGTCCGGCCACGATGCGA
>JALVEM010000337.1 GCA_027030825.1 Thiohalobacter sp. | reverse complement strand
CCGGGGGCCGCTGCGGCGGGTGGGTTTCGGCAGCGGTTATGTGCGCGAGTCCCTGTTCGAGTGCTTCCGGGAGAACCTGGAGCACTTTCCGCCGCTGCTGCCGATGCATTTCGAGGAGACCCGCGACCTGCCGCATCTGCGCCTGCACAACGGCACCATCTGGCGCTGGAACCGCCCGCTCGTCGGATTCGACGAGGACGGCACGCCGCATCTTCGGATCGAGCACCGGGTCGTGCCCGCCGGGCCTTCCATTCAGGATGCGGTGGCCAATCTGGCCTTCTTCGCCGGGTTGCTGCGTCACTTCCTCGAGACCCGCGCCGAGGTGGTGCCGCCGCTGCCGTTCAGCGTGGTGCGCGACAACTTCTATGCCTGCGCACGCCGGGGGCTCGACGCCAAGGTACAATGGTTCGGCCACGACAGCATCAACGTGCGCAGGCTGCTGCTCGAGACCCTCGTCGAGGCGGCGGAGGACGGCCTGGCCCGTCACGGCATCGATTCCCTGGACCGGACGCGGTTCATCGGCATCGTCCACGAGCGGGTGGCCCGGCATCGCAACGGCACCGCCTGGCAGCGCGACTGGGTGGAACGGCACGGGCGGGACTGGCAGGGGCTGGTGGCCGCCGGCAGACGCTGGCAGGCAAGCGGCCTGCCAGTGCATGCGTGGGACCTGGAACAGTGAAGGAGCACGGGCACAGATGATCATCGTCACCGGCGGGGCCGGATTCATCGGTTCCAACATCGTCAAGGCGCTCAACGAGGCCGGCCGGGAGGACATTCTCGTGGTCGACGATCTGAGCGAGGGCATCAAGTTCCGCAACCTCGTCGATTGCGAGATCGCCGACTACCTGGACAAGGACGATTTCCTCGAGGCCGTGCGCGAGGATCGCGGTTTCGGTGCGCCGGTCGAGGCCGTCTTCCACGAGGGGGCCTGTTCGGCCACCACCGAATGGGACGGGCGCTACATGATGCACAACAATTACGCCTACTCCAAGGAACTGCTGCATTACTGCCTGCGCCGGGGCGCCGCCTTTCTCTATGCCTCCTCGGCCTCGGTCTACGGCGGCGGCCGGGTCTTTCGCGAGGCCCGCGAGCACGAGGCGCCGCTGAACGTCTACGGCTATTCCAAGTTCCAGTTCGACCAGTACGTGCGCCGCATCCTGCCCACCGCCCGCAGCCAGATCGTGGGCTTCCGCTACTTCAACGTCTACGGCCCGCGCGAGTCGCACAAGGGACCGATGGCGAGCGTGGCCTGGCATTTCAATCGCCAGCTTCTCGAAGGCGACACCGTGCGCCTGTTCGAGGGGACCGACGGCTACGCCGACGGGGAGCAGCGCCGGGATTTCATCCATGTCGACGACGCCGTGGACGTGAACCTCTGGTTCTGGCGCCATCCGGAGAAGTCCGGGATCTTCAATGTCGGCACCGGGCGCAGCCAGACCTTCAACGACGTGGCCCGGGCCGTGATCGCCTGGCACGGGCGGGGCAGGATCGAATACATCCCCTTTCCGGAACATCTGCGCGGGCGCTACCAGAGTTTCACCGAGGCCGACATCTCCGCGCTGCGCGCGGCCGGCTACGATCGGCCCTTCATGTCCGTCGAAGAGGGCGTGCCCCGCTATCTCGACTGGCTGAACAACGGCGGGTCCGACTGAGGCGGCATGCAGCGCACGCTGTACAATGCCGCCCTCCATCTCCTGACCCCCGTCGTCCTGTTGCGACTGTTCTGGCGGGCGCGGCGGGCGCCCGCCTATCGACAGCGCATCGCCGAGCGTTTCGGCCATGGTCCCGCCATCGATGGCCCCTCGCCCCTGTGGATCCATGCCGTCTCCGTCGGCGAGGTGCAGGCCGCAAGCCCCCTCGTCGCACACCTGCGCCGTCGGCATCCGGAGCTTCCGGTGCTGGTCACCACGACCACGCCCACCGGGGCCGAGCAGGTCCGGCGCCTGTTCGGAGAAGAAGTGATGCACCGATACCTGCCCTACGATCTCCCCGCAGCCGTCGACCGGTTCCTGGATGCCGTGCGCCCGCGGCTCGGCCTGGTCATGGAAACCGAGATCTGGCCCAACCTGTTCCGCTGCTGCCGGGTGCGGGGCGTGCCCCTGCTGATGGCCAACGCGCGTCTCTCGCGTCGCTCGCACGATCGCTATGCCCGTGTGCGGCGTCTGGTGGCCGAGACCCTGGCGGATGTCACCGGGATCGCGGCGCAGACCGAGGCCGACCGGGACCGGTTCGTGGCGCTGGGCGCGCCCCCCGAGCGTGTTCGGGTGTGCGGCAATACCAAGTTCGATCTCGAGGTACCGGCCA
>JALVEM010000336.1 GCA_027030825.1 Thiohalobacter sp. | reverse complement strand
CTGGAGACGATCCGGATCGTGGTCTTCGCCGGGGATCACGGCGTGGCTGGCGAAGGGGTCTCGGCCTTTCCCCAGGCGGTCACCACCGAGATGGTGCGCAACTTCGCGCGGGGCGGCGCCGCCATTTCGGTGCTGGCCCGGGAGCTGGGTGCCACCCTCGAGGTGGTGGACGTGGGCACGGCCTATCCGCCGGGTCCGCTGCCGGGCGTGCTCGACCGGCGCATCGCCGCCGGCACCCGCAATTTCGCCCACGAACCGGCCATGACCGAAAGCCAGTGCGAACGGGCCCTGAACGAGGGGCGGGAGGCCGTGAACCGGGCCCGGGAAGCCGGCGCCGATTTGTTCATCGGCGGCGAGATGGGCATCACCAATACCACGTCCGCCGCCGCGGTCGCCTGCGCCCTGCTGGATCGGCCGGCCGGAGATCTGGCCGGCCCCGGCACCGGGCTCGACGCCGAGGGCGTGGCCCACAAGGCCCGTCTCATCGACAGCGCCGTGGCTCGCTATCGACAATCCCTGGACTCGCCCCTGGCCGTGCTGCGGCACCTCGGCGGGTTCGAGATCGCCGCCCTTGCCGGCGCCTATGTGGCCGCCGCCCAGGCGCGCCTGCCGGTGCTGGTGGACGGATTCATCAGCAGCGTGGCCCTGCTGGTGGCCAGTCGCCTGCTGCCGGGCGTGGAGCAGCGCGTGTGGTTCGCCCACCGTTCCGCCGAGCCCGGACACCAGCGGGTGCTGGAAGCGCTGGATGCCGAGCCGCTGCTAGATCTCGGCATGCGTCTCGGCGAAGGCTCGGGTGCGGCGGTGGCCGTGCCGCTGCTGCGCCAGGCCTGCGCCCTGCATGGCGGCATGGCCACCTTCGCTGAAGCCGGAGTCTCGGGCAGTGAGTGAGCCGTTGGCGACCACGGTCGATCTCATCCGCCACGGCGAGCCGGTGGGCGGCAAGCGCTATCGCGGCCAGATAGACGATCCCCTCAGCGAGAAGGGTTGGCAGCAGATGTGGCAGGCGGTCGGCGAACACGCGCCCTGGGAGATCATCGTCACCTCACCCTTGCGGCGCTGCCGCGAGTTTGCCGAGGCGCTGGGCGAGAAGCGGGGGCTGCCGGTGGAGGCGGATGCGCGATTGATGGAAATCGGCTTCGGCGCATGGGAGGGGCGCACCGCCGCCGAACTGCTGGCCGAGGATCCCGGCCGGTTGCAGCGCTTCTGGTCCGATCCCCTCAACAACACCCCGCCCGGCGCGGAAACCCTGCCCGCCTTTCGCGACCGGGTGATCGCCGCCTGGACGGAGCTGCTGGATCGCCATGCCGGCCGCCACCTGCTGGTGGTGGGCCATGCCGGCATGATGCGCATGATTCTGCGCCATGTGCTCGACATGCCGCTGGATCGGATGTTCCGGATCCAGATCGCCAATGCCGCCATCAGCCGCATCCGCATCGACGGCCGTGGCGACGATGCCCTGCCGCGCCTGATCTTCCACGACGGGCGCCTGTAACCGGCCGGCTCATGTATCGTCCCCTGCTCGCCGCCCTGCGTCTGCTCACCCGGCTTCCGGTTCCGGATCCCGCCGCCGATGGTGATCGGGCCCGTCTCGAGGCCGACGCCCTGTTCTGGTTTCCCGTCGTGGGTCTGCTGCTCGGCGGGTTGTTGTGGGGCGGGATCGCCTTGCTCGAATGGTGGGACGCGCCCGATCCGTTGCGAGCGGCCTTGCTACTGATGGCCTGGGTGGTGCTCGCCGGCGCCCTGCACCTCGATGGACTGGCCGACACGGCCGATGCCTGGCTCGGCGGGCTGGGCGATCGCGAACGGACCCTGGCCATCATGAAGGATCCCTGTGCCGGCCCGGCCGGCGTGGTGGCCGTGGTGCTGGTGCTGCTGCTCAAGTTCGCGGCATTGACCGCCGCTCCCGGTCTGTTTCTCCTGCTCGCGGTGTTCCTCGGGCGCGTGGTACTGGTGCTGCTGTTCGTCACCACCCCCTACGTGCGCCCCGGCGGCATGGGGGAGCGCCTTGCCGCCTCTGGCCGCAAGGCCCTCGTCGGCGTGGCCGTGACGGTTGCGCCGTTCCTGCTGTTGTGGCCCGTGCCAACCCTGCTGGCTCTGGGCGTGACCGGCGTGGTCTTTTCCGTTCAGCGTCATCGCCTGATCCAGCGCCTCGGCGGCACCACCGGCGACACGGCCGGCGCCATGGTCGAGTGGACGGAAGCAGCGATTATCGCCACGCTCGTTTTAATCGGCACCTGATTGCATATCATTATCAGAATGACTGCCCCGGGAGTCAGAGCGAAGAGATGATTCACCGTTCTTCTGGA
>JALVEM010000335.1 GCA_027030825.1 Thiohalobacter sp. | reverse complement strand
GCAGTGTTCGAGGAGGGCGCGCGTCAGGCGCGCACCTGGCCCGGGCCGCTGGGCGAACTCATCGCCCATCTGGCCAGCCGCCGGGAGCGGCCGGAACTGCGCCCGCTGCTGGAGATCGAGAAGCGCATGGCCTGGCCGGAGCTCGAGGGCATCGAGGAGGTGCCCGATCAGGGCGTGGAGGTCCTGCTCTCCCGGCAGCTCCAGCATGCCATCGACAGCGGCCAGCTGCCGGCCAACACCCATCTGCCGACCGTGATGGTGTCGCTGGTGAGCCTGTTCCACGGCGTGGCCCTGGCGCTGGTGCATGCCAATCCCGGGGCCATCTCGGGCATGTACCGGCATCAGCTGGCCCTGCTGTGGGCCGGGGTGCGCGGCATGACGGGGAGAGGGGCGGCATGAAGACGGTGCTCTCGATCGACGGCGGCGGGATTCGCGGCCTCATACCCGCTCTGGTGCTGGCCGAGATCGAGCGCCGCGCCAGCCAGCCGATCTCGGATCTCTTCGACCTCGTGGCAGGCACCTCCACGGGCGGGATCCTGGCACTGGGCCTGGCCAGGGACGATGGGCGCGGGCGGCCGGCCTTCGCCGCCCGGCGGCTGGCCGCCCTGTATCGCGATCGCGGCCGGGAGATCTTCTCCCGTTCCTTCTGGCGCGGCGTGGCCAGTGTGGGCGCCCTGCTCGACGAGAAGTATCCGGCGGAAGGACTGGAACGGGTACTGGAGGAATACTTCGGCGACGAGCCGCTGGGCGCGGCGCGCACCGATGTCCTGCTGACCAGCTACGACATCGAGAACAGGACACCCTTCTTCTTCAAGAGCTGGCGCGAGGAATGGGCCGGCGTGCCCATGCGGCTGGCGGCGCGGGCCACCTCGGCGGCGCCGACCTATTTCGAACCGGTGCAGGTGCCGGCTACCGGTGGCGTGCATGCCCTGATCGATGGCGGTGTCTTCATCAACAATCCAGCCATGTCGGCCTATGCCGAATGCGTGCGACGTTTTCCGGACGAGGACGTCTTTCTGGTCTCGATCGGCACCGGCGAGCTGACGCGCCCCATACCCTTCGAGGAGGCGCGCGACTGGGGGCGTGCCGAATGGCTGCTGCCCCTGCTCGGCTGCATGTTCGACGGGGTCGCCGATGCGGTGAACTATCAGCTCAGCCATCTGCTCGGTGACCGGTTCGTGCGTTTCCAGGTCTCCCTGGTCAGCGCCTCCGACGACATGGACGATGCCTCGCGCGGCAATCTCGACAATCTGGCCGCCGAGGCGCGGCGCCTGATTCGGGCCGAGCGAGCGCGGCTCGCCCGTGTGGTCGAGGTGCTCCTCAGCCGCCGCCTGCCGGCCTGAAACCGGGCAGGTACCGGTAGAGCAGCGGGATCAGCAGCAGGCTCACGGCGAGCGACCACGCCAGTCCCCCGCTCATGACCACGGCCAGCGGTTGCAGCAGTTCGGCGCCTTCCCCCAGCCCCAGCGCCAGCGGCAGCAGGCCGAACAGGGTGGTCAGCGTGGTCATCAGGATGGGCCGCAGGCGGATGGCGGCCGCCTCCAGCAGGGCATGGTCGCCTGCGAGGCCGGCGCGCCGCTGCAACTCGATCGCATCCACCAGCACGATGGCGTTGTTCACCACGATGCCGGCCAGCATGATCATGCCCAGCCAGGCGGGCATGGTGAGCGGCAGATCGGCCATCTCGAGCGCCAGCATCACGCCGGTGAGGCTGAAGGGGATGGCCAGCAGGATCACCAGCGGGTCGCGCAGGGACTCGTACTGCACGGCCATGACCGCGAAGACGAGGAAGACGGCGAGCAGCAGCATGCGCTCGGCCGTGCGCGTACCCTGCTGCAGGGCCTCGTGCACGCCGGCGTCGTAGACGCGGTAGCCCGGCGGCAGCGGGAACTCGCGCAGCAGCGCCTGGACCTGCGCCAGCGCCCGGTCCAGAGACCGCGCCTCGCTCGGCGTGGCCGTGATCTCCACGATCCGTTGCTGCTGATCGCGTTCGATCACGGCCGGACCGGCCGCCAGTCGCAGCCGGGCCACCTCCGAGAGCGGCACGCCGCCGGTGCCGGCGATCACCGCCACGGGCAGCCGGCCCAGCCGGTCGAGCCGGCGCCAGTTCTCGTCCAGCACCACACGCAGGTCGTATTCGCGGTCGCCGCGCAGATAGCCGCCGGCCACCTCGCCCTCCAGCGCCCGCCGCACGCGCTCGCCCAGATCCTGCAGATCCAGCCCGAGCCGTGCCAGCGCCTCCCGGTCCGGTTCCAGGTTCAGCAGCTGGCGGGTCTCCTCGCCGGAGAAGCGGACGTCGGCCAGCG
>JALVEM010000334.1 GCA_027030825.1 Thiohalobacter sp. | reverse complement strand
CTCGCCGTCCTGGGACTGGATTTCGTGCTGACGGCTCTGATGTTCGGAGACTAGAATGAAGCAGACGAGAACGATGGAAATCTGGGTCGGGATCTTCGTGGCCGCGGGGCTGGGCGCGCTGTTCGTGCTCGCCATGAAGGTCAGCAACCTGAGCACGCTCAATGCCGAGCGGGACACCTACACCCTGGTGGCCCGTTTCGACAACATCGGCGGGCTCAAGGTGCGTTCACCCGTCTCCGTGGCCGGCGTGCGCATCGGTCGCGTGAGTCATATCGACTTCGACAACGAGACCTTCGAGGCCGTGGTGAAGATGGCCATCTCGCAGCGGTACAATCGGTTTCCGAAGGACACTTCCGCCCGGATCTTCACCGCGGGTCTGCTGGGCGAGCAGTACGTCTCCCTGGAACCCGGCGGTGACGAGGAGATCCTCGAGGATGGTGACGAGATCCGCATCACCCAGTCCGCACTGGTGCTGGAGCAGGTGATCGGGCAGTTTCTCTACAAGGCGGCAGAAGGAGGCAGCGAGTGAACAACGGGATCCTCATCGGCGTCGGTGGCATCCGTTTTCTCTGGTTCGCCTGCTGCCTGCTCCTGCTGCCGTACCGGGCGCTGGCCGCGCTTCCGGATCCACAGGCCCATGTGCGCGAGGTGACGGATCAGGTACTCGAGATCATCCGCACGCACCGCGACGAATTCCGGCATGACGTGCCGGCCCTGTACCGGGCCATCGAAAAGGTGGTCGTTCCGCACTTCGACATCGAGACCATGAGCCGCTGGGTGCTGGGCAAGTACTGGCGCCGCCTCTCCGCCGGGGAGCGCGAGCGTTTCGTGCGCAATTTCGAGCATCTGCTGATCCGCACCTACAGCACGGCGCTACTCGAGTACGAGGACCAGAAGATCGACTACCTGCCGTTGCGCTGGGACGGCCGGGCCGAGCGCGCCCAGGTGCGCACCCGCATCGTGCCCTCGCACGGGCAGCCGATACCCGTCGACTACACGTTGCGCTGGAAGGACGGTGAATGGAAGGTCGTCGACGTGAAGATCGACGGGGTGAGCCTGGTGGCCAACTACCGCTCGACCTTCGGCGCCGAGATACGCAGTCGGGGCATCGAGGGGCTGCTGGCCCGGCTCGAGGCGCGCGCGCGGGAGGCGGCCGGAGAGGGCGGCGCCCGGGGGGCGGCGGATGCCGGAGGATGAGCCCGGCCTGCGGGCCGGGATCGAGCGGGCCGGTGACGACCGCTACCGCATCCAGGGTTCCCTGACATTCGACACCGTCACTCGGCTGCTCGCACGATCCCTCGAGCTCTTCTCGCATGCCGAGGCCCTCGACATCGATCTCGGCGCCGTGGAGAATGCCGATTCCGCCGGACTCGCCCTGCTGATCGAGTGGATGCGCTACGCACGGCGCCGCGATCTGCCCATTCGTTTCATCAACATGCCCCCGCAGATGCTGGCCATCGCCCGTGCCAGCAGCCTGGATCACGTGCTGCCGCTGATTCGCGAACCGAATTGAGGTGGCAGGGCCCTTCTGGTATCGTTCCCACCCGTCCTGCAGCACTCCGGCGGATGTCTCCGGTGACATCCGGAATCGGCGCTTTCCCTGTTGAATCAGAGTCATAGATGGCCCGTTACATTTTCATCACCGGCGGCGTGGTTTCCTCTCTCGGCAAGGGCATCGCCTCGGCCTCGCTGGCCGCGCTGCTCGAGGCGCGGGGACTCAAGGTCACGCTGCTCAAGCTCGACCCCTACATCAATGTCGATCCGGGCACCATGAGCCCTTTCCAGCACGGCGAGGTGTTCGTCACCGCCGACGGCGCCGAGACGGATCTCGATCTGGGGCACTACGAGCGCTTCGTGCGGACCACCATGTCGCGCCGCAACAATTTCACCACCGGCCAGATCTACGAGAACGTCATCCGCAAGGAGCGGCGCGGGGACTATCTGGGCGGCACCGTGCAGGTGATTCCGCACATCACCGACGAGATCAAGCGCTGCATCCGCGAGGGCGCCGAAGAGGCCGACGTGGCCATGATCGAGATCGGCGGCACGGTGGGCGACATCGAGTCGCTGCCGTTCCTGGAGGCCATCCGCCAGATGGGCGTGGAGCTCGGTCACGAGCGCGCGCTCTTCATGCACCTGACGCTGGTGCCCTACATCGCCGCCTCGGGCGAGATCAAGACCAAGCCCACCCAGCATTCGGTCAAGGAACTGCGGTCCATCGGTATCCAGCCCGACATCCTCCTGTGCCGGGCCGACCGCGACCTGCCGGACGAGGAGCGGCGCAAGATCGCGCTTTTCACCAACGTCGAGGAGCGGGC
>JALVEM010000333.1 GCA_027030825.1 Thiohalobacter sp. | reverse complement strand
GGATTCCGGCGGCGTGCAGGAGGAGACCACCTATCTCGGCATCCCCTGCCTCACGCTGCGTGACAGTACGGAACGTCCCGTGACGGTCACCGAGGGCACCAACCGGCTGGTGCCGCCTGCCGAGCTGCTCGACCATGTCGAGCAGGTCATGCGCGGCGACTGGCCCGAGGGGCGGGTGCCGGAACTCTGGGACGGACGCACCGCACAGCGCGTGGTGGCCAGTCTCGCGCGGCGGCTGGGTGTCACCTGAAAAAAGAAAGGGCGCACCGGAGTGCGCCCCAAGGGGGGATGACCGAAGTCATCACAGGGGGTTCAGTCATCTGCCTCTATTTCCGTGGCATTGATCGATCCGTCACTGTTGAGGTTGCCCTTGACCTCTACTTTTACACCTGCGCTCAAACCTGTCTTGACCGTGGCGCTGCTGTAGTACACGGTCACCGTGTTGTTGAGTACCAGCGTCTGGGCAGCTGTATCGATGGATGTAACGATACCCTCCATCTCCATGTGGCTGCCTGCCGAGGCGCCTTTGCCGGGATGCTCGTCTTCCGGTTCGGCTTCCACGATGCAGAACTTTCCACCCTGGTATCTGCCCTTGAGCTCATAGAAGCCGCCGGCTTGCAGCGTCCTGGGATCGGTACAGCCGGAACCGGTGTCGAAGAAGCTCGCCATGGACAGGTAGCTCGAGGTGCCGACCGGCTTGAAGTCGCCGCTGCCGTCGGATCTGAATGTCCCCTTGATCTCGTCGTCGTCCTTGTCGTCGGAGCTGCAGGAGGCATCTTTCAGTTCGACATAGGTGGCGCGGATGCCGCTGTCGGTGCGATAGCCGCTGACCTCGACGCGATCGTTCACCTTGAGGTCGTTGGCCAGATTCATGCCTTTCCTGGGCTCCTTGCCGTCATCATCACCGCAGCGGCTGAAGCGGGTATCGGTATCGACGGTTACATCAACGCCCATTACCGTGAACTTGTCGTTGGCCGGTTCAATGACAGAAACAGGCCCCTGGATCTCGTCACGGTAGATCACTTCGCTGGCCGTGCCCGTGCCGTCACCGTGGTCGACACCTTTTACCGTGACCAGCATGCCGATGCGCAGATCCGTGTTGGGATCCTTGCGGAAGGCCTTGCGCCGGCCGTCCTTCTCGATCTGGGCGCTGTCGATATCGTAGTGCACCCCGTTGACGATGATTGAACCGAAGCCGGTGATGGTGCCGGTGGTGGTGATGCCGGTGCCGCCTATACCGGCTGTGCTGTCGCTGCCGCCACCGCAGGCGGTCAACCCGCTGGCAACGGCCAGTGCAACAGCGGTCGCGATCAGGGTCGATCGGATTGTCATGGTTGGACCTCCTCGTTTTCGGGGATTGTCTCGCAATCTTCGTGGTAGTGGATTCCGAGGCTTGCGTAACAGGTTTCTTCGCCTTGAGCCTCGTTGCGCGTGAGCCATTCGTCGAGCTCTTCCAGAAGTGCCTGTGCCCGGGCCGCAGTCAGCGCACGAAATTCACCGAGGGCTTCCGGATGGACACGGGCGTTGGAAACCTTGCGTTGAAACCAGCGCGATTCCGGTGAAACACGGAGGTTGTGGTCGATGGTGGCGACCAGCTCAGCGGTATCCGTGCCCAGAATGCGCAGTCCTTCTTCGGGATCGTCGGCCGGCAGGTAGGCGGCCCGCACGAGACGGACCCGGCCATTCTCGCGTACCACGCTGCCGGCGTTCTCGAGCACGGCGAGCATCGCCTGGGTCGGGATGTCGCCGCTGTACTTGCGCACCAGGGCATGGAAGCTGCCGGGCCCGCCTTCTACCGGCAGTATCGCCGGCCGCCCCCCGTCGTCCTGGAATTCCGGATCGTTCAGCCAGCCGCTCAGGACGCGCACGGCGCGGTTGTAACGTTGCATGGCCTGCTCGTCGATGATCCGGCCGAGTTCCTGCAGGCGCTTGGTCTCCTTGCGCGTGAGCCCGGTGAGCGCGGAGACCCGCGAGATCGTCTGCTTGCGTCCGGGTGTACCGAATTCCTCGAAGGCGATGTCCACGAAGGCCTTCTTGGCCACTTCCGCGAAGGTATGGAAGGACACTCCGTTGCGCAGCAGGATACGGGCGAGCGGGCGCATGACACGGTAGATCGTCTCGGTCAGGATGCGATGCGTTCTGGTCAATGCTTCCATGGCTTTGGGATTATATTTACAAAAATTCCTTCGGTCAACGAAATAGGGAAATAATTCTCAAAACTGTGCGTTGCTTCACAGGCTGTGTGCATGAAGATCATTGCCTGGCACTGTGATTTCTCCTCTTCCTTGCAGATCCAGTAGTAGTGTAGGATTTTACAG
>JALVEM010000332.1 GCA_027030825.1 Thiohalobacter sp. | reverse complement strand
GTGCGGCAAGGAACGCGACTTCGACGAAACTCGTTACCGCCAGGTGATCGAGACGGCCACGCGGGAACTCGACCAGCGCGGCGCCAGCGAGGCCGTGAGCTATCTTACCGAACTGCGCATCAAGGGACGCGACGCCGCCTGGATGGTGCGCCAGCACGTGGAAGCCTCCGAAGCGGCCCGCTACCGCTTCACGCGCATGAAGAGCGAGCACGAGGATCCGGCGCATCCGCTCAAGCGGCTGGTGCTCTCGGTGCCGAGCCGGGCGGACATCGCTGCCGGCGAGCAGGCCGTCGAGGAGGGTCTGGCGATCGCCGAGGGCGTGGCCCTGGCCCGGGATCTCGGCAATCTGCCCGGCAACGTCTGCACGCCCATCTATCTCGCCGAACAGGCGGAAAGCCTGAAGAAGCAGAGCCGCCGCGTGAAGGTGACGGTGCTGGACGAGGAACAGATGGAGAAGGAAGGCATGGGTGCCTTCCTGGCCGTGGCCCGCGGCACGCACGAACCGGCAAAGCTGATCGTGATGGAATACCAGGGCGGAAACAGGAACGAAAAGCCGATCGCGCTGGTCGGCAAGGGTGTCACCTTCGACTCCGGCGGCATCTCGCTGAAACCCAGCCAGGCCATGGACGAGATGAAATTCGACATGTGCGGGGCCGCCAGCGTGATCGGTGCCTTTCAGGCCGCCATCCGGCTGAAACTGCCGCTCAATCTGCTGGGCGTGATCCCTGCCACGGAGAACCTGCCGGGCGGGTCTGCCATCAAGCCGGGCGACATCGTCACCAGCCTGTCGGGGCAGACCATCGAGATCCTCAATACCGACGCCGAGGGCCGCCTGATTCTCTGCGACGCGCTCACCTATGCCGGCCGCTGGGAGCCGGAAGCCATCGTGGACATCGCCACCCTCACGGGCGCCTGCGTGATCGCGCTGGGCAATCATGCCGCCGGCCTGCTCACCAACACCCAGTCGCTCGGCAACGAACTGCTCAATGCCGGCCGCCAGGCACATGACCGTGCCTGGGAACTGCCGCTCTGGGACGAATACCAGAAGCAGCTCGACAGCAATTTCGCGGACATGGCCAACATCGGCGGACGCGAGGCCGGCACCATCACCGCCGCCTGCTTCCTGTCACGTTTCGTGAAGAACCGCCGCTGGGCGCATCTCGACATCGCTGGCGTGGCCTGGAAGCAGGGCAAGGAAAAGGGTGCCACCGGCCGGCCCGTGCCGCTGCTCGTCCAGTTCCTGCTCAACCGCGCCGCGAAAAAGGCCGAGCAACAATAGCCACGGAAACACGCTGAAATCCAGCCACGAAACCCACGGAATGGATTTGGAATGGAATGGCCACGGAAAACACTGAAAGCACGGAAAGGGTTTTATTGTGTTTTCCGCAGCACATCACTCGGCGTTTCGTTTTCAA
The DNA here is from genome assembly GCA_027030825.1 of Thiohalobacter sp. Lineage (GTDB taxonomy): Bacteria > Pseudomonadota > Gammaproteobacteria > Thiohalobacterales > Thiohalobacteraceae > J048. The sequence continues at coordinate 908 of JALVEM010000332.1, read as the reverse complement.
TCATTCCGGACGAGCGGTTCTCTTCTCTCATCATTCCGGCCAAGCGGACCGGCCCCGGCCGGGACGCGCGAGCCGGAATCCAGAGACCACGTCGATTCTTGCCGCCGTGGTCGATGTTCTTCCTGGATTCCGGATCGGCACTCCGTGCCGTCCGGAATGACTGAAGGTGTGGATCCCGGATAGCCCGCTCCGCGGGCTTCCGGGATGACTGTAGGGGGTGCTGTGCGGGCTTCCGGGATGACGGGTTGCGATGGTCATGAAATCGATTTCTTTCCGTGGATTCAGTGGAATCCGTGGCCATCACAACCGTTATTCCAGACTCGCCACAGGCAAAATCCGGAATCCAGCAATGAACTTCTCTGCGCTCTCTGCGCCTCTGCGATCTCTGCGTTCAGTAGCAGATACTCCCGAAGGATCGCCTTCCGTGGTTTCCGTGTTTTCCGTGGCCATTCCATTCCGTGGCCATTCCATTCCAACCCCGTTCCGTGGATATGGCGGGTTGCGTGGCTCTGTCGTCTTTCCGGAGCCCGTCACGCCAGATGGCAGCGCACCCAGTGTCCCGGGCGCAGTTCGCGCTTTTCGGGATAGCGCTCTGCGCACTGCGGCTGCGCCTTCGGGCAACGGGGGTGGAAGTGGCAGCCTGCCGGCGGGTTCGAGGGTGACGGCAGGTCGCCCTCGAGGCGGATGATCTCGCGCTTCGATTCTGGGTCGATCTGCGGCACGGCCGAAATCAGGGCCTCGGTATAGGGATGTAGTGGCCGCGTGAGCAGCGCTTCCACCGGCCCCTCCTCGACGATCCGTCCCAGATACATCACCGCCACGCGATCGGCGAGATAGCCGACCACCGAGAGGTTGTGGGTGATGAACAGATAGGACAGGCGATAGTCCTCCTGCAATTCCGAGAGCAG
>JALVEM010000331.1 GCA_027030825.1 Thiohalobacter sp. | reverse complement strand
GGCGTGGATGATCACGTCCTTCGGATCCACGCGGGTGCCATCGGCGAGCACCAGCTTCCCGTCCCTGTCGAGCTTCACGCCCGTGAGCACGGTGCCGTCGGCCGTGCGCACCTTGCCGTCCGCGGTGGTCTCGAGGCCTTCCGCCTTCCGTGCCGCCCGGATCGAGGAGAGGATGCGGCCGTCTCGTGTCATGACCGTGCCATCGGCGCGGACGATGACGTCCTTCGGATCGACCCGGGTGCCGTCGGCGAGCACCAGCTTCCCGTCCTTGTCGAGCCTGGCCCCGGTCAGCACCGTGCCGTCGGCGGTCACCAGGTGGCCGTCCGCGTCCTGATGGACCTCACCCAGCGCCCGGCTGCCGGCAGTGGCGACGACGGTGCCGTCCCCGGCCACCAGGGTGCCGTCCGCCCGGGCCTCGAGGGTGGCGGGATCGACCACCCTGCCGTCGGCGGTGACGAGCTGCCCCTTCTCGTTCACCTGCAGGCCGGTGCCGTCGATCACGGTGCCGTCGGCCGTCATCAGGGTGCCGTCCTCGGCGACGCGGAGCCCCTCGACCACCTTGCCGTCGGCGGTCACGACCCGGCCGTCGCGCGTCGCATACAGGCCGTTGCCGAGCGCGCGTTTCTCCGGCACGGAGAGGACGCGGCCGTCGCGGGTGGTGACCGTGCCGTCGGCCCGCACGACCACGTCCTTCGGGTCCACCACGGTGCCGTCGGCCAGCACCAGCTTGCCCTCGCTGTTCATGCGGGCGCCTGCGATCACCCGCCCATCGGCGGTGACCACGGTGCCGTCCTCGCGCGTGGCGAGCGTGGCCTTGCCCAGGATGCGGTCGTGACGCCGGCCGCCAAGCGATCCGGCAGCGAGCCGGGCGCGCGCACGGGCGGCCAGTTCCCGGGCATGCCGCTTCAGGTCGTCGGGGGTGACGGACACGAAGCCGGCCCCGCTGCCGTCCTTGCGGTTGCGCAGCACGGCGAGCAGGCTGCCCTTGTCCTGGGCGGTGGCCAGGATGGCGGCTTCCCGCGGCGTCACGTTCAGCACCAGGGTGGCGAAATTGCCGTTGTCGGGCACCTTGTAGCCCATGCGCATCAGCCGCACCCGCTCCTCGTAGTCACGGGCCGGCAGCCTGCCGGTGGCCAGGACCTCGATGTTCTCGAGCAGGGGCAGCACTTCCTGCTCGCCCTCGTCGTCCGGCCCCAGGGCGCCGGGCGGCAGGGTCACGAAGAGATCGATGCGGTTGCCGGGCCGGATGAAGCCGGAGACGGCATTGATCTCGTCGACCTGGATGGTCATGGCGCGCCGCCGCTCGGGAATGGTGTCCGAGAAGTCGAGCGGGAACTCGCGGTCGACGAAGCTGTGCAGCAGGGGACGCCCGGAGGCCAGGTTGTGGGTCAGCACGAGCCCCTTGATCTTCTCGAACTCGTCGGGTTTGACGGCGCCGGTGTCCACCATGTCTGCGGGCAGGCTGCGCACGGCCAGGGTGCTGGCGTCGAGCCGGTCGCCCTTGAGCAGGTCGCGGCTGGCGACCACGACCTGGATCTCCTCCACCTTCGGCGTGAGCTCGGCCCGCAGCTGGGCCTCGCGCGCCTTGAGATAGAGCATCGAGAGCAGGGCGGCGGCGGCACCCAGCCCCAGGGCGATCAACATGAGCGTAAGGTTCTTCCTGTTCACGGGTTCGGCGTTCCTGTTCAGAAGAGGGGAGGGCTCGGTTTGAATTCGAAGTGCGGCAGCGGCGAGGCGATGTCGCCGGGATCGAAGCTCTGCAGCCGGTCGTTCACCGACTCGATCTGCCGGCCGAGGTTGCCGATCTTCTGCCCGCCGCTGCGCAGTTCGGCGGAAAGCGCGGGATACTTGCCGAGCGCATCGTAGTAGTCGGCGAGCTCGTCGAGCCGGTCGGTTTCGGGAATCTCCGACAGCGAGACCGCATAGGTGTAGCCACGGTGCTTGTCCACCACGGCCTGGCGCAGCTGGTCGAGTGGGCCGCCTTTCCAGGGCAGGAAGACGGGCACCAGCGCCATGAGGATGACGAGATACTCGACCATGGACTGGCCGCGGGACTGGTCCGGAAGCGGTCGCGTCTTCATGGCAAGGCCCGCTCCCGGACGTGGTTGGCGACGACGGTCGTGTGGTCCGCGTCGCGGTGAATGGCGAGGGTGACCTGTTCGTTGCCGCGCCGGAAACGCAGCACATGGGCCTTGCGGCCCGCCGTGGCCTCGTCCATCTCCAGCGCCCAGCCCTGGCCCAGATAGTGGTTGCGGTAGTAGGTCAGGTTGCGGGCGACCGAGAAGCGGTTGGTGAGCGACAGGGTGCGGGCCGTCTTGTGCGGATCCCGGCTGACCTGCGTGTCCAGCACGCGGCTGCCGGACAGGCGCGGGATGTCTCCGGCCTCCGGGATGCGGTAGCTGCGGTTGCGGGCCTGGCGCGGCAGATCGCCGATGCTCAGGAACCCCCAGGCGCCACGGCCCGCGCGGGGCTGCACCTGCACGTTGTAGTAGAGGCCGTCCTGCAGCCGGCCGATGAGGCGCCAGGGGGGCATCTCGCTTTCGGCGGCCTTGCCCTTCCAGAGCCGGCGGTAGAAGGCGATCACCCGATCCACGCTGTCATCGGTCTCGAAGCGGCGGATCTCGAGCCGCATGCCCAGCGCCTGCTGGCTGTCGCCGAGCGGCGTCACCCGGGCGTCGGGCGGTGGCGGGAAGGGTGCGCGCGCCCAGGCGGTCGTGGCCATCAGGGTGGCGAGAAGGGCGATCCCGAACAGAAACTGCCGATAGACGGCAGTGAGGCGGATGTGCCTATTGATCACGGCAATAGCCTCCGGGACAGGTCGGCGCCTTGCCGCCGAGATGCTGTTCGGGCACCCGGTCCGTATCCATGTAACCCCAGATCAGCTTGTCGCTGGCCAGTTCCGGCGTGAGCAGGAGCGCGGCCAGATTCTGGACGGGACGCATGGGGCGCCTGAGCAGCACGGTGGGAACCAGACCACGGCTCTGATAGGCCGCATGCGCACGGCCTCCGGCATCCCAGCTGTCGGTGGTGACGGCCGCCTGGGCGCGCATGTGCAGGTCGAGCGGCGAGAGAAACAGGGGCCGGGCGCTGGCCTGAGCGAAGACCCGATAGCCGGGTGCCTCGGCGACCGGCACGTCGATCGCCATGCGAAACCGCCCCCGGGTGTTGACGGCATCGAAGCCGGCGGCCGTGCCCGTGGCCTGGATCAGCCGCTTCCAGAGCTCCGCGATCCGCTCGATGCTGCGCAGGATTCCCCGTCCGATGCCGGTGCGGTCGGCGGTGTCCTCGGGACCGCCGGCCTGGCTGCCGGGCCGCTCGAGCATGGGACTGCCGTCGTGATAGGTCCAGAACGGATTGGCCTGCGCGGCACGATAGCCGGTGGTGCCGTCACTGTGCGTGTCGAGGGCAAGGCGCGGGTCGGAGTAGAAGCGGCGCAGCACCTCGCCCTCGACGCGTGCGCGGGACTTCACCGGGAGCTCGCTTGCCCGCAGGGCATCGAAGCCGCTGGCGTAGTCGTTCTTCGCCGCGGTGTGCACGGTGTATTCCCAGGCACCGTAACGCGCCGCCTGCACCGTGGTCTGCTGCAGGTCGATGTACTTGCCCATGACCGGCACGATCAGGAACAGCGGCACCAGTACGAAGCTGGCGCTGATCAGGAATTCCGTCAGCGCCTGCCCGGATGCGGTGGCCATCTTCCACTTCACGAGGCCAGCCCCAGCGTGGCCAGCAACGACTGCAGGCGGTCCAGCCCGACCTGGATCTCTCTCGACAGCCAGGGCTGGCGCTGATTGACGGCGAGTGCCGCCGTGCGGTCGATGTAGCTGGTGTCCACCAGACGCGCCTCCCAGTAGGGGTTGAAGGCATTGCCGCCCTCGCGGCGGCCATCCCGGCGCCGGAACCAGGACAGGTCGTTCGGCCGGCTGAAGACCACCTCGGCCTTGCCCAGCACGGCCATCCGGTCCCTGGCGGCGCCGTTCTCGAGCCGGAAACGGCCGGTGGCACTGCTCTGCGGCAGCTCGTCGACGGCGCGTTCGAGCGAGATCAGCACGAAAGGCGATTCCCAGCCCAGGCTGCGGGGATGGCTGCCGAGGATCGAGTAGGCGCCACCGATCCGGGCGTCGTTGTATCGGGGCAGGCCAAGGTTGCCCTTGTCGATGTCGTTGTCACGCACGGCGGCGAAGGGGCCTGCACGCGCGCCGAAGGGTTCGGGCCACAGCCAGGTGGCGGGGCTGCGATCGGGGATGCCGCCATAGGCATCCTTCGGCGCCTTGTGGAAATCGTCGTAGTGGGCGAAGGTCTTCCAGGCGCTGAGGTTGTCGCCGTGCCATTGCCCCGCCTGGGCGCCGCCGATGCCGAGCGGCACGCCCCGGATGCGGGGCATCACGGGTACCCGCTTGTCGAAGACGATCAGGGTGAGATAGGTATCCAGCCCGGAGACGGCATCCACCGCCGACCAGTTGTAGTGCTGTTCCCTGCCGACCTGGATGAAGCGGTTGTCGGAGCCGCCGTTGCGTTGCATGTAGAGATCGAACAGGAAATCGATGCCGAACACGCACACCCGGCCCACGAAAGGAATTTTGACGCGGGCGAAACACCTGCGGATGCGGATCTTCGGCAGGAGCCGCTGGCGCCAGCCGTCGGCACGGTTCTCGCTGAAGGGATCGCGCGAGGCATTCACCAGGGCCGAGAGCCGCTGCATGCCGGCCTGCTGGGAAGCGGTCTCCGGCCCCGGGCCGCGCTGGGGGATCCTGTCCCAGGCCCGGTTCTGCCGGTAGGAGGTGACGAAGGTGTCGCCCTTGAGGGCCAGGTCGCCGTAGTGGGTGTTGAAGTGCCGCACCAGTGTCAGGGCGCCGAAGGGCGAGAGCCGGGCGCCGGGCGCGTTGCTGCGGATCATGTCCTCGATCATCCCCAGCGTGTTGAGGAAGGTGGCGACGTGCACGCTGCGCTGCGCCAGGCTCAGGCCGCGATTGACTTCGGCGATCCAGCGGCTGGCGGTGGTCGTGATCCGCCGCACGACGGTCTGCAGAAAGATGCCGGCGCTGCGGAAGCCGTTGATGAACGCCTGCAGAATCGTGGCCAGCGGGGCGCCGAAGCCGCTGGCGGCGAGTGCGGAGATGGCGGGCGCGAGATACAGGTTCAGGAACTCCGGGATGGAGCGCACCATGTTGGCCCAGGACATGAGCCCGACCAGCTGCGCGATGGCCACCTCGTTGGCGACCATCGCGCGGTTGGTGTAGGCGGCGAAGTTGAGGTCACGCGCCTCGAGCAGGCTGATGCCGTAGGCCGTGGCGTCGGCGGCGTTCTGCAGCCGCATCCGCTCGCCGACCAGCACGCCGTTGTCGACCAGCGCCAGGGCCACGAGCACGGCCACCAGGCCCAGCATCATGCCGAGCAGCATGGCCTGTCCCCGCTGATGGCGTGGTGACCGGAACCCGTATCCGGACATGGGTTTGCAGTAACCGGGTTATTTCTTCTCGCTCTGCCCGGCGTAGGTGCCGAGCGTGCCCTTCTCCCCGGCGACGGTACCGGCGGAGGTGGCCGCGCCCTTGGCCTTGTCCAGCGACTTCTGGCCCGATTCGCCGGCCAGTTCCTGGGTCATGGCGCCCATCTGTCCACGGATGGTGTCGCCGAAGAAGCCATAGACGGCGATGGCCGCGATGGCGATCAATGCCACGATGATGATGTATTCGGTCATGCCCTGGCCGAGCTGGCGTGACTTCGACTGGCGTTGCATGCGGTTTCTCCTTGCATCGGCTGATCCGGTGTGGTTCGGCAAGCGGACTGTGACACCGCTTCCCTTGTGTCATCATCGTCATGCGACCGGCAGGCGGCTAGACCTCGAACGGACGAGTTCGTATAGTCCATTCGGATGAAGACCGAGCCACCGATCCAGCCGGAAAAGGGCCTGACCCGGGCATTCACCTTCCTTCTGGTCGAGGACCATCCCCTGGTGCGAACGGGAATGGTGCATCTGCTGCAAAGGCTCGGTGAACCGGTCGAGGTATTCGAGGCCGGCGACTGTTCCGAAGCACTGGCGCTGTGCAGGCAGCACCCGGACCTGGATCTGGTGCTGCTGGATCTGGGCCTGCCGGGCATGGACGGTTTCGAGGGGCTGGCGCGTTTCCGCCGCGAGTTTCCGAGTCTGCCGGTGGTGATCCTTTCCGCTTCCGACGGTCCGCTCGAGGTGCGCCGCGCCTTCGAGCAGGGCGCCCAGGGCTACCTGTTCAAGACCATGTCGCCGGGGCTCATGGAGCAGGCCTTGCGCCTGGTGCTCGAAGGCGGACGCTACGTGCCGCCCACACTGCTCGAGCCCGCCCCGGCCTCGCCGCTGCAGCAACTCACCCCACGCCAGCGCGATGTCCTGCACCTGCTCGAGAAGGGACTCTCGAACAAGGAGATCGGCCGGCAGCTGGGCCTGTCCGACAACACCGTGCGCGCCCATGCCGCAGCCATCTTTCGCACCCTGGGGGTGCGCAACCGGACCGAGGCGGCACACAAGCTGAGAGAGTACGGTCTGCTGTCGGAAGATCGGGACTGAAGCGTCAGGTCGACGCGTCCGCGCCCAGCGACTCCACCAGGGCGCGCAGGCGCGCGGGCGGCACGGGCTTGGGCAGCATCGGTATGCCGTGCTGCGCGGCCAGATCCTTGAGTTCCTGCGTGGTGTCGCCGCTGATGATGGCCGAAGGCACCGGATGCCCCAGTGCCCGATGAAGTCGCGTCAGCGCTTCCAGGCCCGTCATCCCCTCTCTCAACCGATAGTCGCACAGGATCAGATCGGGGAGGTCATCCACCCCGTCGTTCGGCGCACTGCGTGACAGCAGTCGAAGCGCCTCGTCCAGGGTGTGTGCCGCGATGACACGATGCCCCCAGCGTTCCAGCAGTTGACGCATGGCTTCCAGAACGGCGGTTTCGTCATCGATGAGCAGGATCCGGTATCCGCCCCGGGGGCCGGGCATGGCATCCTTGATCGGAGGTGGCGCTTCGGGCCTGGTCCTGCGATGACTGCGCGCCACTTCGATACAGAACATGGAGCCTTTTCCCGGTTCAGAATGCATCTGCAGCTCCGCATCGAGCATGTTCGCCAGTCGGCGGACGATGGCCAGGCCCAGGCCCAGGCCCTTCTTGCGGTTGCGTTCCGGATTGTGGAGCTGGTGGAACTCGTCGAAGATCCGTTCCTGTTCCTCGGGCGGGATGCCGATCCCGGTATCGGCGACGAGGAACCGCAGGCGGTCACCATGCTGCCGGCAGCCGAGCAGCACCTTGCCCTCGCTCGTGTAGTTCAGCGCGTTGGAAAGCAGATTGCGCAGGATGCGCTCGATCAGCAGAGGGTCGGTGTACGCCTGGAATCGGCCGCCTCGCATGCGCAGCTCGACGCCTTGCATGCGGGCGAGAAGCGCATGTTCCTGATACAGGGTCTCGAGCAGGGGGCGCACCGGAAAATGCCTCTTCTCCACCCGAATCCGGTCGCTGTCGAGTCGCGAGATGTCGAGCAGGGCGTCGAGCAGGCCGGTCAGGGCGTCGCCCGCCTCGCGCGCACGTTCCAGGTGTTGCTCGCGTCGGTCGCGGTCCGGTTCCTTCGACAGCAGATCCAGATAGAGATTGAGGGCGTGGAGGGGCTGGCGAAGATCGTGGCTGGCCGCGGCCAGGAAGCGGGACTTGGTTTCGCTGGCCGTCTCGGCACGCGCCTTCTGTTTCTGCAGCTGAGCGATGAGATCGATGTTCTCGAACCGCAACCGGATGGAATCGCGGATGGTGCGGTTGAGATTGCTCGCCCAGACGATGCACATGCCCTCGTAGATCAGGCCGGCGATGCCGACGAAGGTCGAGATGGCGGTGCCGGTGAACAGGAACCGCAGCGTGAGCGTGCCCAGCATGGGCAGGGTGTAGGCCACGAAGGCCGGCAGATAGCTCGACATGGAACCGATACTGGCCGAGGCCAGGCCACTCAGCAGGACCACGACCAGCACCATGAGCCAGGGCTGGTCCTGCGGGAAGAAGAGCAGCACGAAGGCGCTCCAGGCCAGGCCGACCAGAAGAATGGCGCCGGTGATGCGGATCTGCCAGGGGCGCAGATCGCCGATCGCATTGTCTGAGAAAGCACGCAGATAACCATTGGCGGCGATCACGCGCAGAAAGACGGTCAGCGTGAGCAGGCTGGCCCAGGCGATCAGCAGCCAGCGGTTGGCCTGCTGCCAGAAGGCGCCCAGCATCAGCAGCATCACGGCCAGATTGCCGATGAAAGCGGTACGGGTCTGCTGCGCCAGCAGCCGCAGTTGTTCGGCGGCGATGTCTCGCGCCGTGAGCGTGTCCGCCGAGGCTTCCGGCGTTTCCCGACTCACGCCGCCTTCCGTGCCGTCGGCATTCGGGAGACGATCAGCCCGCCGGTGAATGCGCCGAACAGGGTGGCCGTGGCGCTGAGCCTGCCGGGATCGAGGACGAGAAGCAGGAGCAATGCGGCTGCACTGCCGCCCAGCAGTGCGGTCGCCGGTGCAGAGCGCGGGCGACGCAGGCACAGGAGCAGGGTCAGGGCCAGCGAGACCAGGGCATGGACGGTGAACAACCGGGCCAGCCAGTGCGATTCCGCGAGGTACGCATGCAAGCGCCATTCCGCGCAGGGTTGTGCCTGGTCACTGAACCGCAGGCACTCGGCCAGCCGGGCCGGTTCCAGGGTCTGCAGGTGGAAGTTCAGCAGGCCGGCGAAGACGACCAGGTTGCCCAGGAACAGAAGCACGCCCAGCGTCAGAACACTGCCGGCGCCGCTTTCCGCAAAAGGATTCTGCATGATGGCCGATCCTTTCTCGAGAACAGGACGGTCCGGCACGAATCAAACCCGGTTTGCATTATGCCGGCACTTTGCGAAACATATCAGACTCCTCAATCTGCCGCCACGAGACATCATGACCCTTTCAAGCCGCTTCAATCTCGCCATGATTCTGGTCACGCTAGTCAGCCTGGTGGTCGCCGGATACGCGTCTTTCACCATCCTCAT
>JALVEM010000330.1 GCA_027030825.1 Thiohalobacter sp. | reverse complement strand
TCGACAAGGCCTACGGATACGCCGTCTTCCCCACGGTGGGCAAGGGCGGCATCGGCATCGGTGGCGCCTTCGGCAAGGGCAAGGTGTACGAGAAGGGCCGCTGGATCGGCGACGCCAGCCTCAGCCAGCTGACCATCGGCTTCCAGCTCGGCGGCCAGGCCTACAGCGAGGTGATCTTCTTCCGGGACAAGGCGGCGCTGGAGCGCTTCACTTCCGGCAATTTCGCCTTCAGCGCCCAGGCCTCGGCGGTTGCCGCCACGGCGGGGGCCTCGGCCGACGCCGACTACGAGAATGGCGTGGCGGTCTTCACCCTGGCCAAGGGCGGGCTGATGTACGAGGCCTCCATCGGCGGGCAGAAATTCGGCTTCACGCCGGCGGCGGAGAAGGTCTCCCGTCGCTGAGGATCGCAGGCTGTTTTCAACAGCCTGTTATTGCACCCTTTCGAGCCGGTAGACGGCTCTTCCCAGGTCGGGCAGCCGGAACCGGGTCTCGCCCGGCGTGATCTGCAGCAGCCCGGGGGTTTCCTCGAACGGACCGACCGGGGTGTCGGCCACCAGCAGCCGATACAGGCCCGGGCGCAGCGCATGCGTCCGGACCAGCAGGCCGGTACCCTTGCGCTGCACTCGATAGCCGCTCCAGGGCGCAGCCAGCGGCTCGCCCACGAAGATGCCCTCGCCGGGCATGGCCACACTCTTCCAGTAGGCCTCCAGCAGGGTCTCACCACGCAGATACCAGCCGATCAGCACGCCCGGATTGGGGAATTTCTGAGGCAGGTTGCAGGGTTCCACCACGGTGCCGTAACTGCCCGTGGCACCGGCCTCCAGCCAGCGCAGCACGCTCATCTGCTTTCCTCCCGTCAGCACGCCGCCGGCCGAGGTGAGGTGGTCGGCCACGGCGCCGGGCAGAAAGCGTAGAGTCTCGAGTTTCGGCACGGACTTCAGCCCGGTGAAATAGAAGAGCACGTCGTCGCGGTCTTCGATGTAGTCCCGGGCGATGTGCTTGAGGCGCAGGAAGGGCGAGAAGGCCTTGATGATCCGTCCGTAGAGGGCGGCACGCACGTTGCGGGCCCGGTCGGAGGTATCGACGAGGTAGGCCGTGCCGTCGGGCCAGGTCCCGTCGCTGGCGACCCCCCGGTCGATGAGCGCCTTCGCCTGCCGGAAATTGCGCGCCGCGATGCTCATCGCGGGTCGGAGCTCGTACCTGTCCCAGGGGCGCAGCGCATCGCTGTTGTAGTAGGGGCTGAGGCGTGTCGTGGCGCACTGGGTGGCCGAGCACCAGCTGCGGTCGAAGCCCGCGGCCATGGCGGTCGTGATCGACATGCAGCCGACCCGAAAGGGCTTCACCCAGGTCAGCACATAGGCCTGCACCCGGTCGGGCGTGAGCGCGAGTATCTCTCTGCGCAGTTTTCTGAATTCGGTGGGTGGAATCGTGGCCCTGTCCGGGTCGATGTGGATGTGGATCAGATTGCGCAGCGGAATGTTGCGTTTCTCCCGGTAATGGCGTGCAATGCGACGGCTCAGCGGATCCCTGTCGTTGACGATGACCGCGACGTCTTCCGGCTGGAGGCGGTAGGGCGGCAGGAGAACGAGCGGGGTTTCGTCGCCGGTGGTCTCCTCGGTTCCGGTTGCCGGCGAGATATGTGAGATCAGCAGGAGAAGGAAAGACAGCCAGTGAAGGCGCATGCAGGGCTCCCGGAAGCGTTTCTGAACCGGCTCAAGGATATAGTACCGGTGGATGCCTTTGAAGCCGTGCTGGCATCGCTCGCGGACCCCGATGCCGTGGCGTTTCGCATCAATCCGCTGCGCGGCGTGCCGGACGAGGTGCTGGCGGCGATCGAAGACGCCGGCATTCCGCATCGTCCGGCGCCCGGGTTCTTTCCCCTGACCCGGCTGGTGCCCGCCGATCAGCGCGAGGCGCTGGTGCACGGTCCCTGGGTGGGAGAAGGCACCATCTATCTGCAGAATCTCTCGAGCATGCTGGCGCCGCTGGTGCTCTCGCCCGAACCGGACGAGGAGGTGCTCGATCTGTGTGCCGCGCCGGGCAGCAAGACCACCCAGCTTGCCGTGCTGATGCGCAACCGCGGGCGCATTGCGGCAGTGGAGGCGGTCAGGCCGCGGTTTCACCGGTTGCGGGCCAACCTGGAACGTCAGGGGGTCACCAACGTGGCGACCTATCTGGCCGACGGTCGCGGCATCGGTCGCAGGACGCCGGAGCGGTTCGATCGCGTGCTGCTGGATGCGCCCTGCTCGAGCGAGGCGCGCATCCGCCGCGGGCGGCCCGAGAGCTGGGCCACCTGGAGCGAACGCAAGATCCGTGAACAGGCCAGAAAG
>JALVEM010000329.1 GCA_027030825.1 Thiohalobacter sp. | reverse complement strand
GTGTGTGCGCACGATGGCCAGTGTCCGGCCACGACGACGGGAAATGTTCTTCAGAACACGCACCTCGAATTCGGACAGTTTCAGTCCAGAGACCAGGTTCATTGCCAATCGCAGCGCCGAGGCGGACATCGGGTCACGGGTGGCGACCAGCACCGTGAACGGTTCGGCATCCTGGATCAGCCGCTCGAGCTCGTCGGCGGACAGCCATTCTTCGAGTCGGGAGAACAGACGTGCCTGGCGGGCATCGAGCTCCAGAAACTTCGGGGGCGTCTGTGCACCCCGTGGGGCATGGACCGGGAGAAGGAAAAGGACGAGAAGCAGCGCGAGGAAATGCAGCAGCCACGGCTGCCGACCACGGATTGTCGACTCCATTTGCGTTTACCCCTGTGATGTCGGTTATTTTATGCCGTATTTCTTATATGGCTAATTTATAGTTTACTGATGTTCAGCTTCGGGTCAACGCATGCAGTGCCAACGAAATGCGCCCGCCTGCCCGGGAAGGGCCCTGTCAACCCCCGGCCACCTTCGGCAGGCGTTCCAGCGCGGCCTCGATGGCCTCCTCGGGATATTCGTAGTCTTCCAGCTCGCCGGCGAAATACTTGTCGTAGGCGGCCATGTCGAAATGCCCGTGTCCGGACAGGTTGAACAGCAGGGTCTTCGACTCGCCCGATTCCTTGCAACGCAGCGCCTCGTCGATGCAGGCGCGAATGGCATGGTTGGATTCGGGTGCAGGGATGATGCCTTCGGTTCGGGCGAACAATACCCCGGCCTCGAAGGTCGGGATCTGCGGCACCGCCACGGCCTCGATCAGCCCTTCGTGGTAGAGCTGGGAGACCAGCGCGGAATCGCCGTGGTAGCGAAGACCGCCGGCATGGATGCCGGGCGGGATGAAATCGTGGCCGAGGGTATACATCTTCAGAAGCGGAGTGAGTCCGACCGTGTCACCGAAATCGTAGGCATAGTGGCCCTTGGTCAGCGTGGGGCAGGAAGTCGGCTCCACCGCCACCAGCCGCACCTCGCGGCCGGCGGCCTTGTCGGCGAAGAAGGGAAAGGCGATGCCGCCGAAATTCGACCCGCCGCCACAGGGGGCGAACACCACGTCCGGATACTCGCCCACGCGCTCGAGCTGCTTCTTCGCCTCCTGGCCGATGACGGTCTGGTGCAGCAGCACATGATTGAGCACCGAGCCCAGCGAATAATTGGTGTCTTCCCTCGATGCCGCCTCTTCCACCGCTTCCGAGATGGCGATACCGAGCGAGCCGGGCGAATCCGGATCCTCGGCCAGGATCCGACGCCCGGATTCCGTCTGGTCCGTGGGACTGGCCAGCACCTCCGCGCCCCAGGTCTGCATCATCGACCGCCGGAAGGGCTTCTGTTCGTAGCTGACCTTCACCATGTAGACACGCACATCGATACCGAACATCTGTCCGGCCAGCGCCAGCGAGGAACCCCACTGTCCGGCCCCGGTCTCGGTGGTCAGCCGTCGAATGCCTGCCTCGCGGTTGTACCAGGCCTGGGCCACGGCCGTGTTGGGCTTGTGCGAACCGGCCGGACTCACCCCTTCGTACTTGTAGAAGATCTTCGCCGGCGTCCCCAGCGCCTCTTCCAGACGACGCGCCCGGAACAGCGGCGAAGGCCGCCACAGACGATAGATCTCGCGTACCGGCTCGGGGATGGGAATCCAGCGCTCGGTCGAGACCTCCTGCTCGATGAGCGCCATGGGAAAGATCGCCGCCAGCGCCTCGGGGCCGATGGGCTGCCCGTCCGGACCCAGCGGGGGCGCGGGAGGATTCGGCATGTCGGCAACGACGTTGTACCAGAATTCCGGGATCTCGGACTCTTCGAGCAGGATCTTGGTATCGTTGGCCATGGCGGTCACTCCAGCAATCACGTGGCGCATCTACCCTAATTCAGGGAGATGGAAACCGCAAACCATGGATGGATTTCGTGACAGGGCGCCGACGGATCCGGATGCCCGCCTTATCCGGCCATTGCAGCGGCCACCGTCTCCGCCAGCCGCTCCACGGTGGCACGGACCAGCGCCTCGTCCCGCCCCTCGACCATGACCCGGATCACGGGTTCGGTACCGGAGGCACGCAGCAGCACCCGCCCTTCCCCGTTGAGCTCACGTTCTGCCGTGGCTACGGCCTCGGCGATTCGGGGATCTTGCATCGGGTCCGAGCGTTCCTTCACGCGCACGTTGATCATCTGCTGCGGATAGGGTTCGAGATCCTCGAGCAGCGCCGAGAGCGGACACTCGCGCGAGGCGAGTTCGAACAGCACCTGAAGCGCCGAGACGATGCCGTCCCCCGTGGTGGTGCGATCCAGACAGAT
>JALVEM010000328.1 GCA_027030825.1 Thiohalobacter sp. | reverse complement strand
GGGCCGGAATTCGGGATAGGCCCGGTCCAGCCTCGTCTCGTCGACATGCCAGAGACGGAAGTCCCGCACGCCCGGCGAGTCGATGATCTCGCCCCCGACGGGCAGTGTATAGAGGGTGGTCTCGGTCGTGGTGTGCCGGCCCAGGCCGCTGGCCTTCGAGATGGCCCCGGTGCGCACCTCGCGGTCCGGGACGAGGGCGTTGACCAGGGATGACTTGCCCACGCCGGACTGGCCGACCAGGATCGCAGTGTGCCCGCGCACCTGCTCGCGCAGCGGCTCGAGACTGGCCGGTTCCTTGGCGCTCACCAGAATCACCGGATAGCCGGCCCGGCGCCAGGGGGCGAGCCGTTCGAGCAGGGCTTCCCGCTGTGCCGAATCGAGCAGATCCCGCTTGTTCACCACGATCACCGGCTCCATGTCGGACAGTTCGGCTGCGATCAGATAGCGGTCGACGAGTCCCGGATGCCATTCCGGTTCCGGGGCGATGACCAGCAGCAGGCGATCCACGTTGGCGGCCACGGGGCGGGGGCGTCCCTGAGGATCGGGCCGCTCGAGCAGATTGCGTCGGGGGAGGCGATCGACGATCACGCCCTGATGGGCATTGACCGGCTCCCAGCGCACCCGGTCGCCGCAGACCACGCGGTCGGCCTTGCGCCGGCTGGTGCAGTGCACGAGCTCGCCTTCTTCCGTCTCGACCACGGCGTACTTGCCATGGTGCTGGACGACCCGTCCCGAACGGACTTCAGGCATCGTTCTCCAGCAACCGGTCGATGCGGGCGGCGCAGATGAAATCGTTGCGCGAGAGTCCGCCGAGAGCATGGGTGGTGTAACGGACTTCGCAGCGGTTGTAGCCCACCAGGAGATCCGGATGATGGTCCTCGCGATGGGCGATCCAGGCAATCGCGTTGACGAAGGCGATGGTCTCGTAGTAGTTGCGAAAGCGGCAGACGCGAATCAGCGTCTGTTCCTCGATCCGCCAGTCCGGATGCAGCGAGGCCGTCAGCGCTTCTGCTTCTTCCGGGGACAGGGGCGGGCTGCCCTTCACGGGTGGCGTACAGTGCTGTTCGTGCAGCGGCGTGTCCATGTTACTTGCCGAAATGGTAGAAGTTGTCGTCCAGATAGCGCACCACGCTGTTCACGTCTTCGTCGAACCAGCGCAGTCCGAGGCTGAGCTCGCAGCGCCGGACCTGTTTCTGCAGTCCCTGCATGTCATGGATACGCCGGTTCTCGCGGGTATAGACGGAGGTGTCGTGGCATTGCATGCAGTGGGCATCGTGCAGCTGTCTGCCTCGGGCAGGATCGGGTGCGGCCTGCAGGGCCTGGGCGGTGGTCAGTATCAGCAGACCGGGAATGAAGCGTTTCATGAGGTCACCTCCTGAGCCATGGGACGCTGCGCCTGGAGATGGGCGATGCGTACCGGTGCCGGTGGATGGGAATCATGGAAGGCCGAATAGAGCGGATCCGGCGTGAGGGTGCTGGCATTTTCCCGGTAGAGCTTGACGAGCGCGCTGACGAGCCGGCGGGCGTCGGTCTGTCGCGCCGCAAAGTCGTCGGCCTCGAACTCGTACCGGCGGGAAAAGGCGTTGATGACCGGCTGCAGGAAGACGCCGAACAGCGGCATGACCATCAGGAACAGCAGCAGGCCGTTGTAGGTGGAGGGGTGGCTGACGCCCAGCCCGGCGAAGAAGGCCGGCGTGTTCATCAGCCAGCCCAGCAACCACAGGCCGGCGAGGCTGAGCAGGGCCATGACCGCCAGCTGTTTCTGGACGTGGCGGCGCCGGAAATGGCCGAGTTCGTGGGCCAGCACGGCCTCGATCTCGTCGGGGGAGAGCGTATCGAGCAGGGTGTCGTAGAAGACGATGCGCTTGTTGCGTCCGAAGCCGGTGAAATAGGCGTTGCCGTGTCCGCTGCGCCGGGAACCGTCCATCACGAAGACGCCCTGGCTGCTGAATCCGGCCCGGGAGAGCAGACGTTCGATCCGTTGCCGCAGGGCTTCGTCCTTCAGGGGTTCGAAGCGATTGAAGAGGGGGGCGATGAAGGTGGGCCAGGCCCACATCATGAGCAGGGTGAAGCCCATCCACACCAGCCAGACGTCGAACCACCACAGACTGCCGGCCCGCTCCATGAGCCAGAGCACCAGGGCGATCAGGGGCCCGCCGATGACCACCAGCAGCAGCGCCTGCTTGAGGAGATCCGAGACGAAGGTGGCCGGCGTGGTGCGGTTGAAACCGAAGCGGTCCTCGATGACGAAGGTGTGCCAGATGGAGAAGGGCAGTTCGAGCAGCGAGTTGATCGCCAGGGCGCTCAGCAGCACGGCCGTGCCTGTGGCGACAGGCTCCCAGCCGAATCCGCGCCAGAACCCGTCGAGCAGATCCAGGCCGCCACCCAGTGTCCAGCCGAGCAGCACGACGGCCTGCCAGAGGGTTTCGGCCTGGTCGAGCCGTGCCCGCGCGAGGGTGTATTCGGCGGCCCGGCGGTGGGCCTCCAGGGGGATATTCTCGCGGAAGGGTTCGGGTACCCGGTCGGCATGCGCCTTCACATGACGCATGTGGCGACGGGTGAGCCACAGCTGCACGCCGGTGGAGAGCGCGAGCAGCAGCAGAAAGCCGGTGGTGAACAGCGATGTGGCGTCCATCATTCGGTCATTGTGGCGAAACCTCGGGGAAAGGTACACCCGGACTGGTAGAATGCAACCCCGACGACACTGAGTCATTGCCCTGGAGGAGCCATGCCGCAGGAGGCCTCGAACCTGATCTGGATCGATCTCGAGATGACCGGGCTCGATCCCGATGCCGACCGGATCATCGAAATCGCCACCATCGTCACCGACAAGGACCTGGAAGTCATCGAGGAAGGCCCGGTGATCGCCATTCACCAGCCTGACGCCGTGTTGACCGCGATGGACGAGTGGAACCGGGAGCATCACGGCGCCTCCGGGCTCATCGACCGTGTGCGCGCCAGCCGCTACAGCGAGGCAGATGCCGAGGCCGAAACCATCGAATTCCTGTCACGACACGTGCCGGAGCGCGCATCGCCCATGTGCGGCAACAGCATCTGCCAGGACCGGCGTTTCCTGGCGCGCTGGATGCCGCGACTGGAGGCCTTCTTTCATTACCGGAATCTCGACGTGAGCACCCTCAAGGAACTGGCCTCGCGCTGGGCGCCCGACGTGCTGTCCGGGTTCAGCAAGAAGAACACCCATCAGGCGCTCGAGGACATCCGCGAGTCCATCGCCGAACTGCGACACTACCGGGAGCATTTCATCCGCCTGCCCTGAAGTCGGTCATCCCGGAAGCCCGCGAAGCACATCCTTGGTCATTCCGGACGGTGCGAAGCACCGATCCGGAATCCAGAAACCACGTTTTTTCATGTTCTTGAAATGAACGGGCAACCAGCCGGGAATAACTGAAGCAATCATCGGATTCCGTGGATTCCGCGTTTTCCGTGGCTGCCTCTATACCAGCCCGGCAGGGCGACCGGCCTCAGGTGATGACATCCGGTCTTTCCCGCCCCGTATGCCTGCGGATGCCGGCGATCTCGTCGGCGAGGCGGATGTAGTCGGCCAGCGCCTGCTGGGCATCGAGCCCATGACGTGACGGGTCGGGCTCGTAGCGCTCGATGTAGACGCGCAGGGTCGCGCCGGCCGTGCCCGTGCCCGAGAGCCGGTAGACGATCCGGGCCTCGTTCTCGAACAGGAGGCGGATGCCCTGATGCTCACTGATGCTGTGGTCCACGGGATCCTCGTAGCGGAAATCGTCGGCGAGGCGGATGCGGTGTCCATCGGGCGCGCTGCCCGCGAGTTCGGCGAGACTCCCGCGCAATTCCGACATCAGGCGCTGCGCCGCCTCGCTGTCGATGCCCTCGTAGTCGTGGCGCGTGTAGTAGTCACGTCCGAACTCGCGCCAATGGTCGCGAACGGTGTCGGCCACCGAACGGCGGTTCTCGGCCAGCAGGTTGAGCCAGAAGAGCACCGCCCACAGGCCGTCCTTTTCGCGGATGTGGTTCGAGCCGGTGCCGAAGGATTCCTCGCCGCAGAGGGTGATGCGGCCGGCATCGAGCAGGTTGCCGAAGAATTTCCAGCCGGTGGGGGTTTCGTAGCAGGGAATCCCGAGCCTGTCCGCCACGCGATCGGCGGCCCGGCTGGTGGGCATGGAACGGGCGATGCCGGCGAGTCCCGATCGGTAGCCGGGCGCGCAGGTGGCGTTGGCCGCCAGCACGGCCAGGCTGTCGCTGGGGGTGACGAAGAAGCGGCGGCCCAGGATCATGTTGCGGTCGCCGTCGCCATCCGAGGCCGCGCCGAAGTCCGGGGCGTCTTCCCGCCACAGGGCATCGACCAGCGCCCGGGCATAGGTGAGATTGGGGTCCGGATGCCCGCCACCGAAGTCGGGCAGTGGCGTGGCGTTGACCACGGAATCCTCCGGCGCACCCAGCCGGCGAACCAGGATCTCGCGGGCGTAGGGGCCGGTGACGGCGTGCATGGCGTCGTAGCGGATCCGGAAGCCGCCGGAGAACAGCTCGCGGATCCGGTCGAAATCGAACAGCGATTCCATCAGCTCGGCATAGTCGGCCACGGGATCGATGACCTCGACGGTCATCTCGCCGAGCCGTTGCTGCCCGCAGCGGTCGAGCGGGACATCGTCGGCCTCGAGGAGGCGGTATTCGCGAATCTCCCGGCTGCGGGCGTAGATGCGTTCGGTGAGCTTCTCCGGCGCCGGGCCGCCGTTGCTCACGTTGTACTTGATGCCGAAATCGCCCTCGGGTCCGGCCGGATTGTGGCTGGCCGAGAGGATGATGCCCCCCAGTGCGCCGTGCCTGCGGATCACGCAGGAGGCCGCCGGGGTCGAGAGCAGGCCATCGCGCCCCACCAGCATGCGCCCCACGCCATTGGCGGCCGCCATTTTCAGGATCACCTGGATGGCCTGGTCGTTGTAGTAACGGCCATCGCCGCCCAGCACCAGCGTGGCCCCGGTCAAGTCTTCGAGGCAGTCGAAGATCGACTGGACGAAATTTTCCAGATAGTGCGGCTGCCGGAAGACATGCACCTTCTTGCGAAGCCCCGAGGTGCCGGGACGCTGATCGTCGAAGGGCAAGGTGGTCACGGTCCGTATGCGCATGGCGAGTTTCCCGGGCTTTCGTTGAAGGGATGCAGACGATGGCCGATAGACCTCTGCAGAGGCCACGCCGGCCAGCGACATTCTGCCAGAACGGAAGGGTCGCTTCATGCGTGGCGGGTGAAACGGATTGCCTCGGGTTCCAAGGCTTGCCCGGGGGCTGCTATGATCAGCCGACCATGCTGGCACGAATCAGTGAAAGAACAGGCGCAGCAGGCGCCGGCCGCCGTACCCTGGCGGATCTGATGGCGCTCTACGAGAGCAACTACATCCGGCTGCGCCGGATGTTGCCGATGCTGCATGCCATGCCCGATGCGGCCGTCTCCGAGGTGCCGGGTGCGCTCGCCTTGCATGTGAGCGTGAAGGAGCGGACGCCCTATACCACCACGCTGCATCTGACCTATCTGTTTCGTGACGAGGCGGGCGAGTTTCCCGCCCCCGATCTGCTGGTCCGTCTCTATCACGATGCCCGGCTGGCCGAGGTGCTGCGCTGTGGCCGCCTGCGCGGCCGCCGGGATGCGTTGTACGATCTGCGCGCCAACCGGGCCGGGCTGGACGAGAAGTGGCGGATCAATCGCTTTCTCCAGAAGTGGCTCGGCTTCTGTCTTCGCCAGGGGCATCGCCTGGCGCCTCCCGGGCATGAACTGGCCTCCACGCTGCGTTGGGAAGACCTGCTCGATCGGCTGCGGAGCGGTCGGGGCGCCTGAGACCCGATCCGGTCAAAATCCCCAGTTCTCATGACGTTGTTCCCGCCCGTCGGCCCTGCAATAATGCCCCAGTATTGAACTCGGGTAATTTGGAGATGCCATGCGCCTGTCGACCAAGGGTCGTTATGCCGTGACGGCCATGATGGATCTGGCACTGCGCGAGGGGGAAGGCCCCGTCACGCTGGCCGAGATCTCGCGTTGTCAGGGCATTTCCCTCTCCTATCTGGAACAGCTGTTCGCGCGCCTGCGGCGCCAGGGCCTGGTGGTGGGGACGCGCGGCCCCGGTGGCGGTTACCGGCTGTCGCGCCCGGCCAGCGACATCACGGTCGCCGATATCATCGACGCCGTCGACGAGCAGGTCGATGCCACACTCTGCGGTGGCCAGGAGAACTGCCGTGACGGGGAATCCTGCCTCACGCACGAGCTGTGGATGGATCTCTCCCGACAGATCCACGATTACCTGAGCAGCATCAATCTCGCCGATTTCCTGTCCCGACCGGCCGTCCAGGCCACCATCGAACGCCAGCAGCGGGACATGGAGAGGCTGGTCGACCGCCGCTGACAGGCTCTCAGCGGCGCTTTTCGACAGGCGCGGGTTCCCTGTCCGCTCAGAGGCAGGCCTCCAGCACGGCGGTGATCTCCTCGTCGGTAAGCACGATCGGGTTGGTGCGCATGCTGGAACCCCGGCTGTTCGCCACGATCTTCGGAATGTCTGCCGTCGTCACGCCATAATCCGACAGCCGCGGCAGCTGCATCTCCCGCGTCCAGTCCTTCAGTCGCGCCACCAGCCGCCGGTGGGCATCCGCCTCGCTCAGTTTCGGATCCTGTTCCAGTAACCGACCGGCCTCGGCGTAACGGCCGAGCGCGGGATTGTCCGGCTCGCGGGCCTGCATGGCCTCGATGTTGACCCGCGTGGCCTCGGCGAGGAGCAGGCCGCAGACCACGCCGTGCGGAATCGGAAAGAAGGCACCCAGCGGCGAGGCCAGCCCGTGCACCGATCCCAGGCCGGTCTGGGCCAGCGCGATGCCGGAATAGAGCGAGGCCAGTGCCATGCGGTCCTGTGCTTCCTCGGCCGCCTCGCCCTTACGGTACCAGACCAGCAGGCTGTCGCGGACGTGCGCCATGCCCTGAAGGTCGAGAGCGTCGGTCAGCGGGTTCGCGCGCAGGGAGACGAAGGATTCCAGCAGCTGGGTGAAGGCGTCCATGCCGTTGGCGGCGATCTGCGCGGGCGGGCAGGTGGCGAGCAGGGCCGGATCCACCAGCGCCACCTCGGGCACGAGCTGTTCGTCGCGGAAGGATTTCTTGAAGCCCTCGGGGCCTTGCCTGCTCAGGACCGCGTTCTTGGTGGCCTCGCTGCCCGTGCCCGCCGTCGTCGGCACCGCGATGAAGGGCGTGGCCGGCCCGGGATAGGGCAGCTCGGGTCCCACGCCTTCGAGAAAGTCCATGACCGAATGCGACACGCGCAGCAGCCCGGCGACGGCCTTGCCGGCATCGAGGACGCTGCCGCCACCGATGGCGACCACCACGTCGATGTCGCGTTCCCGGTACCGGCGCGCGATCTCGTCGACACGCTCGGGCGAGGGTTCGCCGGCGATGGTCTCGCGCGCCCATTCGATGCCTTCGCGTTCGAAGCCCTGTTGCAGCGCCGGCCAGGCGGGGGAGTCGACGAAGGAGGCGCGGCCGGTCAGCAGCAGCACACGGCGGCCATGCCGGCGGCAGAGGCCGGGCAGCTCGGCCAGTCGGCCACGGCCGTATTCGATGCGAGGCAGACGCGCGATCGAGAAGGCGGGGATCATGCCCCGGTCTCCGGCAGGAGCCCGCGGTAGCGCACGCCCCGGCGCGGCTCGGCCATCCAGTCGGCGACCCTCTCGCGCCAGCGCAGGTAGTGATCGGTCTCCTTGTGGGCCGCCGCGGCCGCCTCGTCGACATAGGCCTCGTAGAGCACGAACCGGGCGGGATCTTCCTCGGACTGCAGCACGTCGAAGCGCAGATTGCCCGGCTCCCGGACCTAGGCCAGGTGGTTTTCCCGGGTGGCGGCGATGAAATCCTCGATGTGCTCGGGCTTCACATGGACGTGGACGATGGTGACATGCATGCCGGGATCCTCTCGATCGGGACTGGGACGACGATTCTACTGCGCCCGTCATCGAGCGTGAAAAGTTCAAGCCCGGAGTCCGGGTGACCGACATCCTGTCCATGACGACACCACAGCCCGATCGCGCCGAAGCGGCATTGCCCGCCACCCTGGAAGGCTGGGTGGCCCTGATCACGGATCAGGGCATGCCGGTATTCCACCATGCAGTGAAGAAGATCGCCGGCATCACCAGCGATCGCGAGAGTTCGGCGGCGGAGCTGGCCGCGGCCGTGCTCCAGGATGCCGCCATGACCTCGCGCCTGCTGCGCGTGGCGAACAGTCCCGTCTACAACCCCACGGGCAAACCGGTCAGCACCGTGACGCGGGCGGTCGTGCGCATGGGATTCGACACCGTCCGTTCGCTCTGTCTTTCGCTCGCGGTGGTGGAGGCCGTGGCCCGGGGTGCGACACGGGATCGCCTGGCGCGCGAGATGGCGCGCTGCTTCCATGCCGCGGTTCAGGCGCGCGCCTTCGCCGAACAGCGTGGCGACGGTTCCCCGGAGGAGGTCTTCATCGCCGCCCTGCTGAAGTCGCTCGGTCGCCTGGCGCTCTGGTGCCTGGGCGGGGAGGCGGCCGGTGAGCTCGCCCTGGCCGGAAACGAGGACGAGGAGAAGGCGCGTCTCGGCGTCACGGCCAGGGCACTCACGCTGGCCCTGGTCCGGGAATGGAAACTGGGCAGGCTGCTCGAGCATGCCGTGCTCGGGCAGAGCGACGAGGATCCCCGGGTGAGCAACGTGATGCTCGCCCACGAACTCGCCGCCGCCGTGGAACAGGGCTGGGAGAACCCGGCGCTCAGGGATCTGCTGCGGCGGGTGGCCGAGAACTGCTATCTGCCGCTGCGCGAGGCCCGGGCGCTGGTCGAGGCGAATGCCCAGGAAGCGGCGCGCGTGGCCGGATCCTTCGGCCTGGGACGAGCCGGGATGCTGATCCCCTTGCCGAAGCGTTCCGGACAGCCCGGCATCGTTCCGGAACCCGCCGGCGAGACCGCGGCACCGCGCGGACAGGACAAGGTGGTCCAGCTGGAGATCCTGCGCGAGATCATGTCGGCGGCGGAAGGCGGCTGCGAGATCCATCTCGTGCTGGAAATGGTCCTCGAGGGTTTCTGTCGCGGTCTGGGCATGGACCGGGCGCTGTTCGCCCTGCTCAGCACAGATCGTCGTCGGCTGCAGGGGCGCCACGCCATCGGCGTGGAAGCCGAAGCCTTCCGTCAGGGGTTCCGGTTCGAGATTTCGCCACTCGATGCGCATCTCTACCAGCACGTGATCGTCTCGGGCGAGCCGCTCTGGTACCGGCCCGGCGAGGATGCCCGGCTCGACGCCCTGGCGACACCGGAGGTGCTCGGTATCACGGACGGCCAGCCCTTCTTCGCCGCGCCGATACGCATCGGCAACCGGACCATCGGATTGTTCCATGCCGACCGCGCCCCCAGCGGGCGCGCCCTCGATGCCGACCTGTTCGACGCCTTCTGCCTGTTCGGCCAGACGGCGAATCTGTGCCTGACACATCTCCGGCAGACCGCCGGTGCCGGCCGTCCCGCAAGGGATTGATCCACGACGGCGGCTCAAGGACAATACCGCCATCCCGCGCCTCGGGCCTTCCGGCCCGAGGTCGATTTTTTGCGTTTCGTTCAAGGAGGCAATTCAAGTGAGACTGGTACTTCTGGGCGCCCCGGGCGCCGGCAAGGGCACCGTGGCCAAGATGCTGACCGAGCTGGACGGTTCGGTGCAGATCTCCACGGGCGACATTCTTCGCGCCGCCGTGCGCGACGGCACCGAACTCGGCAAGAAGGCCAAGGCCTACATGGATGCCGGTGATCTGGTGCCCGACGAGCTCATCATGGACATCATGAAGGAGCGCCTGCAGCAGCCCGACGCCGCCAAGGGCTTCCTGCTCGACGGCTTTCCCCGCACCATCCCCCAGGCCGAGCAGCTCAAGACCCTGCTCGAGGAACTGGGCATCCAGCTCGACGCGGCCGTCAATCTCGATGTGCCTCGCGAGGTCATCCTCGAGCGTCTGACCACGCGCCGGACCTGCGTGGACTGCGGCGAGATCTACAACGTCAAGTCCAAGCCGCCCAAGGTCGAGGGCGTCTGCGACAAGTGCGGCGGCAAGGTCGTGCAGCGCGACGACGAGACCGAGGAGGCCATCGCCAAGCGCCTCGACGTCTACAACGAGAAGACGGCGCCGCTGGTCGACTTCTACGAGAAGGAAGGCCTGCTGCTGAACGTGAGCGCCACTTCCAGCGACGAGGTCGTCAAGGCCATTCGCGAACGGCTCGGCATCTGACCCGAGCCGGGATCTGCAAACCCCGCCAGTGCGCGGGGTTTCTTCATACAAAAATCTTGACAAAAATACTAAACTATTATCTACTGTCTGCAGCCAATCCATGGCATGAACGCGAACAGAAAGGAAACAAGGTGAATCCGAACGAGGTGATCGAAATGGTGGAACTGCCGGAACGCGACGGTGACGGCTATCTGGTCAACATGAACGATTGGACGCCGGAGATCGGTCGCGCCATGGCCGAGGCCGACGGGGTGGAGCTCGACGACGACAAGTGGGAACAGATCATGAAGGCCCGCGAATTCTACGAGCTCTACAACAGCGTGCCTCCCATCCGCAAGTTCGCCAAGTACATCGGGCGCGACCAGAAGGAGCTCTTCAAGATCTGGATGACCGGTCCGATGAAGCCCATCACCAAGTACGGCGGGCTGCCGAAGCCGACCGGTTGCGTGTGACCGGAACGCCGTCACATCCTGGTGTTCGAACCCCCGCCTGCCGGGGGTTCGTTCATTTCCGCCCCCTTTCCTGAGACAATCCCCGCATGGTGGAATCGCTGGAATCGCCCTGGATCCTTGCGGCCGATGCCGGAAACTTTCGCGCACTGGTGCTCGAGAATTCCGCCAGGGGTCCGGTGCTGGTGAACTTCTGGTCGCGCAAGGCCGGCCCCTGCCTGCGCCAGTACCCGTTGCTCGACCGGCTGGTGCACGACCTCGATGGGCGCCTGCTGCTGGTCAACGTGGATGTCGATGCCGAATCCGGTCTGGCCCGTGAATACGGTGTGGCGAGCGTGCCCACGCTGAAGCTGTTCCGCAAGGGCAGGGTGGTGGAGACACGGCACGGTTACCAGAACGCGCAGGAGCTCGAGGCGCTCGTCCAGTTCTACATCGCCCGTGATTCCGACCGGGCCCTTGCCGAGGCGGTGCGCCTCTATGGCGAGGGCAGGCACCAGGAGGCCTATCGGCATCTGGCCGATGCCATCGTCGAGGATCCGGTCAATCCGCGCCTGCCGCTGGCCATGGCCAAGCTGCTCGCGCACGAGGGCCGTTTCGAGGAGGCCCTGCGGCTGCTCGATTCACTGCCGGCCGAGCTGCGGCGATACGACGAACTGCTCGAGTTCCGGGTGCTGACCGGATTCCGCGTCGAGGCCGGCGAAGAGACCGACGAGGCGTTCGCGGAGCGGCTCGCGGCCGACCCGGACGATCCCGGGCTGCTGCGCCGGCAGGCGGCGCGTCTCGTGCTCAAGGGCGAACATGCCGAGGCGCTGCAACTGCTGGCCGGTCTGCTCGAGCTCGAGGGTCAGGCCGACGACGCCCGCAATGCCATCCTGCGCGTGCTCGGGCTGCTGGACGAGGACGATCCGCTGCGAGGGGAGTACCGGCGGCTGCTGCAGCGCGAATACCACTGAAAATCAGAGCGTCCTGCGATGCCCGAAGGGCTTCCAGGCCGGGGCGATGACGTCCGGCATGGGCGAGCGGTCCAGCAGGCGGGCCGGGACCAGCGTCATGTCGCCGAAGCGCCGGTTGACCGCATCCATCACCCCCTCCAGGCGGGCATCCGTCGAGGCTCCGGTCTCCTGCGGGTCCTCGAAGAGGTCGGGCTGGAGCCGGGCCGGCGCGGGGTCGAGCGCGGTGACCTGGACCTGCCAGATGCCCTGGCCCTGCCAGTGTTCGTTCAGCATGCGCAGCGCGAGCGCCAGGATGTCGGGGGCGCGTGACGTGGGCCGTGTGGCCCGGTAGCGTCCGCCCAGCCAGGTCTCCCGGGTCTTGAGCGCGATCAGGAAGTGCCGGGCCTCCAGGCCGTGCCGCCGCAGGCGCGCTGCCACCTTCTCGCACATGTGCTGCAGATAGACCACCAGCGTGCGGCGGGAACGCGTCTCCGGGGGCGTCACCTTGCCATGCCCGATGCTCTTCGGCGGCGGCACGTCGGTATGCACGGGCTCGGGGTCCAGCCCCTGGCACATCAGCCACAGGCGGCGGCCGGGATGCCCGAACCGGCGGCCCAGCACGCTCACCGGCAGCTTCTTCATGTCCCCGCAGCGGAACACGCCGTGGGCGGCGAGGAAGCGGCCGATGCCTTCGGCGATGCCGCACAGCTCGGTGACCGGTACGTCCGCAAGCCGTTCGGCCGCCTCCCAGGGCGGAATCACGGTGAGCCCGTCGGGTTTCTTCAGCTTGGCGGCGTACTTGGCCGTGGTCTTGTCGCCGGAGAGACCGATGGAGCAGGGCAGGCCGATGCGCTCGCGGATCAGCGTCCGGACCTTTTCGGCGATCACCGGCGGCGGGCCGTGCAGGCGCTGGCAGCGGGTGAGGTCCAGGAAGGCCTCGTCGACCGAGAACACCTCCAGGTCCGGGGTGATCTCCTCGCGCAGCAGGTTCATGATCCGGGCCGAGATTTCGGCGTAGCGGTGAGGCCGCGAAGGGCGGCGGATCAGGTGCGGGCACAGGCGCCGCGCCTCGGGCAGGCGCATGCCGGTGCGGATGCCGAAGGCGCGCGCCTCGTAGCTGGCCGTGATGATGCAGGTGCCCTCCAGGCCGTTGGTCACGGCCACCGGCCGGCCGCGCAATTCGGGAAAGTCCTGCTGTTCGACGGACGCGAAGAAGGCGTTCATGTCCACCAGCAGGATGGCGCGGGGCCACATTTCAATAGCTGCGCAGCACGCCCACCACCCGGCCCTGGATGCGGACCCGGTCGGCCGGATAGATCATGGGGCGGAGTTCGGGGTTTTCCGGGATGAGCATCAGGGTGCCGTCCGGCCGGTGCCGGAGGCGCTTCAGGGTGGCCTCCTCGTTGTCGATGAGCGCCACCACGATGGCCCCGTCGGGGGCATCCTCGCAGCTTTCCACCACCACGGTGTCGCCGTCGAGGATGCCGGCGCCGATCATGGAGTCGCCCTGCACCCGCAGGGCGAAGCGGCCCGGGCCGAGCAGGAACTCCGCGAGATCGAGCCGGTCCTGGTCGGGAATGGCCTCGATGGGCCGTCCCGCCGCGATGCGCCCGAGCAGGGGAAGCGCGAGGCGGGTGTCCGGGGCGTCGCACAGCGCGATGCCCCGCTTGCGGCCCGGGACGAGGCGGATGGCGCCGGCCCGGGCCAGGGCCTGGACATGGCGGTGCACGGTCCCGCGGGAGCGGATGCCGAGCGCGGCGCCCATCTCGGCGAGCGTGGGGGCATGGCCGTGCTCGGCGAAGTAGCGGCGGAGGAAGTCGAGCAGGCGGTGTTGCGTAGGCGTCAGCTGCGTGGATGTCATCGGCATTGCAGATGTTCTCGAAATGTTCTCTTTTGGAGGATAGAGAACATTTCGAGAACATGCAAGCTCGGCAGGGCAAGGCGGATCGAAAGAGGAGGGGGATCCTATGCCAGGGTGATCTTGCCGACGCCCCAGTGCTCGACGTCGTTGTAGGAGAAGACCACGCCCGGTTGCAGGGTCACGTCGGAACGCACCAGTTCGATATTGACGGTGCAGGAGTTCTCCTGCATGGTGCTGGGCGGATCCGAGGCATAGCGGGGGAGTACCAGCAGCTGGCGGATCTCCTGGTCCCCGATGCGGAAGGGACCGTCTTCGGACTCGAGGAGGTAGTAGAAGGCGCCGTTGGCGCCGCGGATCAGCCCCTTGCCCGTGACGGCCAGGGGGTTCCGGCCATCGTAGTCATAGGGTTCGTAGATCTCCAGCCGGTGCTGTCGGTTCTCGCTCATGCCCCACCTCCATTCGGCTGCGCGGTCTTTCGAGACTGCCCCAGCCGACCGGCGTTGTCAAAGCGCTCATCGACACCAATAACCACAAAATAAATGCGACAATAGAGTCTGGCATTGACTCGGATCAAGGGTATGGAAGTGAACGAACTGCGCCGCGCGGCGCTGGAATGCCTGAAGGCGGAGACGCCCGAGGCCAAGTGCGGATGCACGGCGAACGTGGTGGCCGCGCTGGCCGGAGGCAGGATGGCGATCGAACCGGGTCACCGTCTGAGGGTGCCGTTGCGGCCGGGGCGTCCGGTCCGCCCGGTGCTGGTGCCGCCCACGCAGGTGCCGCGCCGCCGGCCTGGCTCGGTCGCCGGCCGGATCGCGCTCGTGCATGCCATCGCTCACATCGAATTCAATGCGATCGATCTGGCCTGGGATGCGGTGGCCCGGTTCGATGGCATGCCGGAGGCCTTCTACCGGGACTGGGCGCGGGTGGCCGGAGAGGAGGCCCGGCATTTCCGCCTGCTGAGCGATCGCCTGGAGGCGCTGGGCGCGGCCTACGGCGATCTGCCCGCCCACGACGGCCTCTGGGAGATGGCCATGGCCACGCGGCACGACGTGCTGGAGCGGATGGCGCTGGTGCCCCGGGTGCTGGAGGCCCGTGGCCTGGACGTGACGCCGGGGATGATCGAGCGCCTGCGTGCGGTGGGTGACCTGGAGACGGTAGCGGCGCTGGAGGTCATTCTGGAAGAAGAAGTCGGGCACGTGGCGATCGGCTCGCGCTGGTTCCGTTACTGCTGTGAACGGCGCGGCCTGGAACCGAAGGAAACCTTCCGGCGCCTGCTGCGTCAGAAGATGCGGGGTCGGATCAAGCCGCCCCTGCATCGCGAGGCACGCTGTGCCGCCGGATTTTCCGAGGAGGAGATGGATGCACTGGAAGCCATGCTGGACGACTGACCGGATGTTCCGCCTGCTGTGGGCATGCCTGTGCGGATTTCTGCTGGTTTCGCCGGTGCGGGCAGCGCCGCCGGAATCCGTTGTGGTGACCCGGATCGAATACCGGGAGACGGAGCCGGGCATCGATCCCTACCGGGTGCGGATGCTGGTGGCCGGGGAACGGCTGCGGATAGACGAGGGCGACGATGCCGGCGATTTCGTGCTCTACGATGCCGGCGCGGGCAGGGTGTACAGCGTGACGCACGAGGAACGGCGCATCCTGGTGATTCCGGATGGCGAGGTGCCGTCCGCCCCGGTCTCGCTCGGCATCGAGGTGGTCCATGCCCCGGACCCGGAGGCGCCCCGGGTGCTGGGCGAGACGCCGGTCACGGTGACGGTACGCGCGGGCGGCACCCTGTGCTCCGAGAGCACGGTGGTGGATGGCCTGCTGCCGAAGGCCCGGCGGCTGCTGCGCGGGTATTACCATGTGCTGGCGGCCCGCCAGGCGCGCGATCTCGCGCTGACGCCGAAGGAATTCCGCACGCCCTGCTTTCTCGCCAACTACCTGCACGACACCTGGCGGCATCTGGACTACGGCTTTCCGCTCGCCGAGCACATCGAGGGCGGACGCACGCGATTGCTGCTCGACTTCCGCGAGGTGGAGCTGCCCGCGGCCCTGTTCAGGCTTCCCGAGGGTTACGAGCGGGTGACGCTGGGGAAGATGGGCGATTAGCAGGCCACCGATGAAACAGCCACGGAAAGCACGGAAATCACGGAAAGGGTTATATAGCCACGAAATCCACGAAACCCGCGAAAATAGCCACGGAATCCACTGAATCCACGGAAAGGGGGTTTTGCCTTTTGTCATCCCGGAAGCCCGCGCAGCGGGCTATCCGGGAATCAGTCCTTCTGTCATTCCGGACAGTGCGCAGCACTGATCCGGAATCCAGGAAAAGCATTCACCACCGGGGCACGGATCAGCGTGGTTTCTGGATTCCGGGTCTCGCTTCGCTCGCCCGGAATGACGAAAAGAAGGAAATGCTCGCCCGGAATGAGGAAAAGAAGATGATGCCGGCCCGGAATGACCGAGAGAAGTTACAAACAACAAAAATCCCTCTCGGCGTTCTCTGCGCCTCTGCGCTCTCTGCGTTCTGTGACGGAACGCTCACAGAAGAATCTATTCCGTGGCTGTTTTTCGCAGGTTTCGTGGCCGAATTCCCTTTCCGTGTTTTCCGTGTGCTTTCGTGGCCGTTCGTCTCTCTGCGCCCTCTGCGTTCAGTATCTGCGGGCCGGATCAGGCAGGCATCGTCAGGCGCCGGAGCACGAACCCGCCGCGGGCATCCGCTTCCAGCACGCTGCCGTAGTCGTACCAGTCGCCGAGCACGATGCGCCAGCGCGGGCGACCGTCGACGACCGATTCATGGATGGCCGGGCGATGGGTGTGGCCATGGATGATCAGGTCGACGTCGTGGTCGCGGAAGGCCGCCGCCACGGCCTCCGGATTCACGTCCATGATCTCCGGCCGCTTGCCGGCCGTGCTGCGTTCGCTCTGCACACGCAGTTCGGCGGCAATCCGGCGCCGTTCCTCGAGCGGCCGGGACAGCATGGCGGCCTGCCACCCGGGATCGCGCACCCGGGCCCGGAAGGCCTGGTAGTCGTGATCGTCGGTACACAGGGTGTCGCCGTGCATGAGCAGGACGCTGCGCCCCTGCAGCTCGATGCGCGCGGGGTCTTCCAGCAGCCGGCTGCCGCTGGCCCGCTCGAATCCGCTGCCGAACAGGAAGTCCCGGTTGCCACGCATGGTGAACACCGGCACACCACGTTCGGCGAGTGCCCGCAGCGACGCCGGCACGGTGAGCAGTTCGGGATCGTCCTCGTCGTCGCCGACCCAGGCCTCGAAAAGGTCGCCCAGGATATAGAGCGCCCGTGTGCTTCCGGCATCCAGGCCGGCGATCCAGTCATGGAACAGCCGCAGGATGTCGGGGCGTTCCGGCGACAGGTGCAGATCGGAGATGAAAAGCGTGCGCGCCAAGGGGGTTAGTCTTCGACGATCACCTTCTCGATCACCACGTCCTCGACCGGCACGTCGCGATGCCCGTTCCGGGTAGTGGTGGGCACCTTCTCGATCTCGTGCACCACGTCCATGCCCTCGATCACGCGGCCGAAGACACAATAGCCATAGCCCTGCGGCGTGGGTGCGGTGAAGTCGAGAAAGTCGTTGTCCTTGGCGTTGATGAAGAACTGGGCCGTGGCGGAATGCGGGTCGGGCGTGCGCGCCATGGCGATGGTGCCTTCCTCGTTGCGCAGTCCGTTGTCCGCCTCGTTGCGGATCGGGTCCCGGGTCGGCTTCTGTTTCATGCCCGGTTCGAAGCCGCCGCCCTGGATCATGAAGCCCGGGATGACGCGGTGGAAGATGGTGCCGTCATAGAAGCCCGAGCGGGCATATTCGAGAAAGTTGGCGACGGTTTCCGGCGCCTTGTCCGGATAGAGCTCGAGCACGATGTCGCCATGGTTGGTCTTCATGCGAACGGTCACGGGGTGTTCTCCTGCAGCCAGGCCGCCGGCCATCACCGGCAGCGTCAATAGAAAGGCCAGCACTGAATTCAGCAGCCGACGGATCATGTCCTCCTTCCCCCTGCGTTCGTTGTGAATCGGGAGGCCGATTCTAGACCTTTTGCCTGTCGGTAGAAAGCCGGGATTCGTGGCACAATGCGCTTCCCCGCAGATGTACCGAGGCCTTCGATGCAGGACGAGGTCAGGACAAGGTTTGCGCCCAGCCCCACGGGCGCGCTTCATCTGGGCAACGCGAGAACGGCGCTGTTCAACCTGCTGCTGGCGCGGCACGCCGGCGGCGAATTCCTGTTGCGCATCGAGGACACGGACCGGGAGCGCAGCGACGCGCGCCATGTCCAGGCCCTGCTGGAGGATCTCCAATGGCTGGGGCTCGAGTGGGACCGGGGCCCGAAGGGCGCCGAGCCCGATGCCGAGTGGTTCCAGTCCCAGCGCCTGGCGCGCTACGAACCCCTCTACGCACGCCTCCTCGAGACGGGGCGTGCCTACTGGTGCTTCTGCACCGAGGCCGAGCTCGCCGAGGCGCGGCGCCGCCAGCGCGCTGCGGGCGAGCCGCCCCGCTATCCCGGCACCTGCACCGGCCTCGATCCGGAGGAGGCCGCGCGGCGTCGCGCGGCGGGTGAACCCGCGGCCCTGCGGTTTCGCGTGCCGCGCGGCCGGCAGGTGGTTTTCGAGGATCTGGTCCGCGGCCCCCAGCGGGTGGACAGCGACACCCTGGGCGACTTCGTGATCCGCCGTGCCGACGGCACCCCGGCGTTCCTGTTCGCCAACGCCGTGGACGACGCCCTGATGGGCATCACGCACGTATTGCGTGGGGAGGATCATCTGGGCAACACGCCCCGGCAGCTGCTGCTGCTCGAGGCACTGTCGCTGGCCGCGCCCCGTTACGGCCATCTGCCGCTGATCGTGGGCGAGGACGGCAAGCCGCTCTCCAAGCGCCTCGGCAGTCTGTCGCTCCGTGCCCTGCGGGAGCGGGGCTACCTGCCGCTGGCCGTGCTGAACCATCTGGCCCGGCTCGGGCATGCCTTCGACCCGGATCCCGGGCCGGCCGATCTCGCGGTGCTGGCCGAGGGTTTCGAAATCCGGCGTCTCGGCCGCGCACCGGCCCGCCACGACCCACGGCAGCTGGACCGCTGGCAGAAGACCGTGCTCGAGACTCTGGATGCCGGCCGCCTCCTCGAGTGGCTGCAGGCCCACCCCGCCGCCCGCACGGCCCTGGAACGCATCCCGCCGGAACAACGCGCCGGATTCGCGGAGGCCGTGCGGGGCAACCTCCTGCTGCCCGAAGACGCCATACCCTGGGCGCTCACTCTCACGGCGGAGTCGATCGCGTATGATGGGCCCGCCCGCGAGGTCCTGCGCGAGGCAGGCTGCGACTTCCTCGAGCAGGCCGCCGAAGCGCTGGAGCGTACGCCGCCGCCCGCCTCCTTCAGGGACTGGACGGCAAGGCTCGCGGAGCGGACCGGGCGCCGTGGCAAGGCGCTGTTCCAGCCGCTGCGGGCGGCTCTGACCGGTCTGGTCGTCCCCGGCGCGCCCGAGGGGTACTGGCGCCAGGGCCCGGAACTGGGACGCCTGTGGACATTGCTGGGCACTGCGGAACTGGCGCGGCGACTGGCGGCGGCACGTGCCGCCTGCCGGCCGCAAGGAAAATCGCAAGGTGGAAACTGAGCCAATGGAAGACAAGCCGATTCTCGTCTACAACAGCCTGACCCGCCGCAAGGAGGCCTTCGTCCCCATCGAACCGGGACGGGTGCGCATGTACGTCTGCGGCATGACGGTCTACGACTACTGCCACATCGGCCATGCGCGGGTGATGGTGGTGTTCGACGTCATCGTGCGCTATCTGCGGGCCGCCGGTTTCGATGTCACCTACGTTCGCAACATCACCGACATCGACGACAAGATCATCCAGCGCGCCAACGAACGGCACGAGGATTTCCGGGCGCTCACGGAACGCTATATCGAGGCCATGCACGAGGATGCCGCCGCCCTGGGCGTGCTGCCGCCCGACGTCGAGCCGCGGGCCACGGCCTGCATGGACGACATCATCGCGCTGATCGAGAAGCTGATCGCCAAGGGGCACGCCTATGTGGCCGAGAACGGCGACGTCTACTACGACGTCAGCAGCTTTCCCGACTACGGCAAGCTCTCGGGCGAGAAACCCGAGGCATTGCGGGCCGGTGCCCGCATCGAGGTGGGGGAGGCCAAGGACGATCCGCTGGACTTCGTGCTCTGGAAACAGGCCAAGCCGGGCGAGCCGAGCTGGGACTCGCCCTGGGGACCGGGGCGGCCCGGCTGGCACATCGAGTGCTCGGCCATGTCCACCCACTACCTGGGCGAGAGCTTCGACATCCACGGGGGCGGCATGGACCTCAAGTTTCCCCATCACGAGAACGAGATCGCCCAGTCCGAGGGCGCCTGCGACTGCAGGTTCGTCAACTACTGGATCCACAACGGTTTCGTGCAGGTCAACGAGGAGAAGATGTCGAAGTCGCTCGGCAATTTCTTCACCGTGCGCGAGGTGCTGAAGCACTATGCCCCCGAGGTGGTGCGTTTCTTCATTCTCGGCAGCCACTACCGCTCGCCGCTCAACTACAGCGAGGAGAATCTCGAGGCCGCCCGCCAGGGCCTGACCCGGCTCTACACCGCCCTGCGGGGCATCGAGGCCGAAGCGGCGCCCGACGGCGAGGCGGCGGCGCGCTTCCATGACGCCATGCGGGACGATTTCAACACCCCCGAGGCGATCTCGGTGCTGTTCGACCTGGCGCGCGAGATCAACCGCTGCCGGGAGAGCGAGCCGGCGCGCGCGTCGGCGCTGGCGGGCACCCTGCGCCAACTCGGTGGCCTGCTGGGCCTGCTCGGGGAGGATCCCGAGGCCTTCCTGCGCGGCGGTGCCCCCGAAGGGCTCTCGGACGAGGAGATCGAGCAGCTCATCGCCGCCCGCAACGCCGCGCGCCAGGCCAGGAACTGGGCGGAAGCGGACCGGATCCGCGACGAGCTGCAGTCCCGGGGGGTCGTGCTCGAGGATTCGCCACAGGGGACGACCTGGCGGCGCGCCTGAGCCTGTCCGTTCAAGATTGCGCACCGCTCGCCGCTAGCCCGGGTACGAACGGGACAGGTCATTGACGGCCCCGGCCGCCGGTGCGGCCGGGACATCGAACGTCCGCAGAAACAAGAAGCACAAGGACTGCAGTGACATGACGGATCGGGTATACCGTGCCTTCGTGGGGGTGATGCTCCTCGTGGGCCTCTATCTGGACCAGGAGCCGCTGCTGCTGGGACTGGTCGTCGTCATGTTTCTCGAGGGGCTCACGAACCTGCGTCTGCCGCTGTTCGTCACCCGGCTGCTGGGGCGGGAGAGCATCGCATCGGCCGAGGACGGCGGCGCGATCATGACCATGCCGCATCGATTCGATTTCGAAGCGGAGCGTGCCTGGCGGCTGGTGGTTCCCGTCATGCTGCTGCTCTCGCTCTATCCTCTTCGCGAGTTCCTCTGGTTCTTCCCCTGGTTCATGGGGTTCGCGATCCTGGGCGCCGGCCTGAGCGACGTCTGTCCGGTGCTGATCCTGCTGCGCTATCTGGGATTCCGATGAGAGGGGAGCGCACCGAACAGCTGTCCCGGCACGGGCGGTTGCCGACCTGGATCGCAGGCATCGTCTTCTGGGCCAGCCTGCTGATCGGGCTGGCGCTGAGCTTCTACCAGATGCGGGACCTGGAGACGCGCGTCCATGATCGGTATGCCGCCGAGCTCACGGCCCTGGTGAACGCCCTGTCCGAGGCGGGTCGGGGCGAAACCTTCGATGTATCCAGGCTGGAGCGGCTGGCTGCTCGCCACGGGTTCCGCGGCATCCGCATCGAGCGGGACGGGAGGGTGCTCGCCGAGGCCGGGCAGCCACCGATCGGCAGCAGCCACATGCGTCTCGATCTCCCGGTCGGATACCGGATCATCGTCGTGCATCCGGACATCGACGAGGTCGTGGCTGCCGAGCGGAAGCGGATTCTCCTCACCGTCGGCCTGGTCTTTTCGCTGTTCGGCTTCCTGCTGCAGTGGGTGCTGCAGCGATTGCTGACCCGCCCTTTCCTGGAGATGGTGACCGCGGCCGGACGTTTCGCGAACGGCGACGAACGGGTTCGCTTCGACGAGACGCGCCGTGACGAATTCGGGTATCTCGGACGCTTCTTCAACCGCGCACTCGACTATCTCATGGTCCAGCGGGAGGAACTGCGCACGGCGCTTGCCCGGGTGCGCGAGTCGGAGGCGGCCCTCTTCCAGGAAAAGGAACGGGCGGAGGTGACGCTGCATTCCATCGGCGATGCGGTCATTACGACCGACGAGGCCGGGTGTGTGGACTACCTCAATCCCGTCGCCGAGCAGCTGACCGGATACGGGCTCGCCGAGATCCGCGGGCGGCCGCTGCGCGAAGTGCTGCGCCTCGTCAGCGAGCTCACCCGGGAGCCGATCTCCAATCCCGTGGATCGCTGCCTTCAGCTGGGCGAGATCATCGAGCTGGCCGACAACACCCTGCTGGTGCGCGAGGACGGCACCGAGGTGCCCATCGCCGATTCCGCGGCCCCCATCCGGGACCGGCGGGGCGAGGTCATCGGAGCCGTCATGGTGTTCCACGACGTGGGGCATGCCCGCCAGCTCGCACGCGAGCTGACCTATCAGGCCACCCACGATGCGTTGACGGGACTGCTCAATCGCCGTGAATTCGAGCGTCAGCTGGCCGAGGTGACCGAGTCCGCGAGACATTCGCACGAGACGCACGCGCTCTGCTATCTCGATCTCGACCAGTTCAAGGTGGTCAACGACACCTGTGGCCATCTCGCCGGTGACGAACTGCTGCGGCAGCTGGCCGAGCTGTTCGACGCCCGGGTGCGCGAGACCGACCTGCTGGCGCGCCTCGGCGGCGACGAGTTCGGGATCCTGCTGCGTCATTGCGATCTGGAACGCGCCCGGCAGGTGGCCGACGAACTGCGCCAGGCGGTCCGGGAATTCCGTTTCGTCTACGACGAACACGTGTTCGAGATCGGCGTCAGCATCGGCGTGGTGGCGATCGACGGCACTGCCGCCTCCATGCAGGAGGTCTTCACGGCAGCGGACGTGGCCTGCTATCTGGCCAAGGATGCCGGACGCAACCGCGTGCACATCTATCATCCGGAGGATGCCGAGCTGCGTGCCCGACAGGGCGAGATGCGCTGGGTCTCGCGCATTCAGCGGGCGATCGACGAGGACCGGTTCCGTCTCTATGCCCAGCCCATCGTCCCGCTCCAGCAGCCCGAGGGCGAGCTTCATTACGAAGTGCTGATGCGCATTCTCGACGAAGACGGCGTCGAAGTGCCGCCGATGGCCTTCATCCCGGCGGCCGAGCGCTACAATCTCATGGGTCAGGTCGACCGCTGGGTGGTCGATCAGGTGCTGGAATTCATCGAGTCCCGGAGCGGGCGTTTCGGTGACGCGGTGTGGGCGATCAACCTGTCGGGCACCTCGCTGGGCGACGACGAGTTTCTCGAGTATCTGGTCGAGCGGATTCGCGACCTGCCGGTGGCGGGCAACCTCTGTTTCGAGATCACGGAGACGGCCGCCATCGCCAATCTGCGGCGCGCGGTTCGGTTCATGAAACTGTTGAAGTCGATCGGCTGCCGCTTCGCGCTCGACGATTTCGGCAGTGGCATCAGTTCCTTCGCCTATCTCAAGAATCTGGAGGTCGACTATCTCAAGATCGACGGCGGTTTCGTGCGCGACATGGTGGAGGATCCGGTCGATCACGCCATGGTGGAGGCGATCAACCGGGTCGGCCAGGTCATGTCGCTGAAGACCATCGCGGAATTCGTCGAGAATCGGGCGATTTTCCAGGCCCTGCGCGAGCTGGGCGTCGATTACGCACAGGGCAACGGCATCGCCCCGGCCGTGCCGCTGGAGACGCTGGGCGGACACCGGGATTCAACGGACATGTCGCGCCGGCTGGAGGCCGGATGAGCCAGGTCAGTCGGGATGGTGCTGCCGGGCGGCCGCCAGGGTATTCTCCAGCAGGATGGCCACGGTCATGGGGCCCACACCGCCGGGCACGGGTGTGATCCAGGCGGCGCGCCGCGCCGCGGTCTCGAATTCCACGTCGCCGACCAGCTTTCCTTCCGGGGTGCGGTTGATGCCGACGTCGATCACCGTGGCGCCCTGGCGGACCCATTCTCCCTTCACGATCCCGGGCTTTCCCACCGCGACCACGAGGATCTCGGCCGCGGCCACGTGCGCGGCGAGATCTCGGGTGAAGCGGTGACAGACGGTCACCGTGCAGCCGGCCAGCAGCAGCTCGAGCGCCATCGGCCGGCCGACGATGTTCGAGGCCCCGACCACCACGGCCTCGCGTCCGTGAAAGGTCTCGCCGGTGGTCTCCAGCAGGCGCATCACCCCCCGGGGGGTGCAGGGCCGCAGGGTGGGCATGCGAAGCGCCAGTCTGCCCATGTTGTAGGGGTGGAAACCGTCCACGTCCTTGTCGGGACGGATGCGTTCCACCACGGCCTCGGCATCGATGTGGTCGGGCAGCGGCAGCTGGACCAGGATGCCGTCGACGGCCTCGTCCGCGTTCAGGCGGTCGATGAGCGCGAGCAGCGCTTCCTGGGTGGTGTCGGCGGGCAGATCGTGTTCGAAGGAGGCGATGCCGGCCTCGCGGCAGGCGTTGCGCTTGTTTCTCACATAGACCCGCGAGGCGGGGTCGTCGCCGACCAGGATCACGGCCAGGCCGGGGCGGGGCAGCCCCCGGGCCGTCCGTTCCCGGATCCGTTCGGCCACGGACCGCCGGATGTCCGCGGCCACCGTCTTGCCGTCGATGATGCGTGCTGTCATGATGCCGCTCCGCCGGATGAAGGCGGTGAATTCTCGCACCCGCCACAGGGGATCACAAGGCCCGGTCGGACAGGGCGGAATGGTTGCCTTGGCCCTCGCGGACTGAGTATCATTCCCTGCCTGCCGCTTGTCCCGATCGGGTGGCGGGATTCGCGGGGTATAGCGCAGTCTGGTAGCGCGCCTGCTTTGGGAGCAGGATGTCGGGGGTTCGAATCCCTCTACCCCGACCATCTTGCCTGCGGGTGCCGGCGACTGCGGCATGCACGCCCCGGTAGCTCAGTTGGATAGAGCAAGAGCCTTCTAAGCTCTGGGTCGGGGGTTCGAATCCCTCCCGGGGTGCCACTGGCGGGGCAGGCATCGAACGATGGTGGACGTAGCTCAGTTGGTAGAGCACAGGATTGTGGCTCCTGCGGTCGTGGGTTCAATTCCCATCGTCCACCCCATATAATGGCATATAATGGCGTATCCGCGCAGACGAACACGGGCCATTAGCTCAATTGGTAGAGCAGCGGACTCTTAATCCGTC
Source organism: Thiohalobacter sp. (assembly GCA_027030825.1). GTDB lineage: Bacteria > Pseudomonadota > Gammaproteobacteria > Thiohalobacterales > Thiohalobacteraceae > J048. The sequence continues at coordinate 1,074 of JALVEM010000328.1, read as the reverse complement.
GGTTCTAGGTTCGAGTCCTAGATGGCCCACCAGATTCCCCGGCAGGGTGCCGTGACGGCATCCTGCCCCGATTTCCCCAAACGGGACTGTCCCTCCCCGACCGGAAAGGTATAATTCCTCTCTTGCCCGCTTCCTGTAGCAGGCGGCGGGGCACGTTGCGAAAGTGGCGGAATTGGTAGACGCGCTGGATTTAGGTTCCAGTGGGGCAACCCGTGCGAGTTCGAGTCTCGCCTTTCGCACCAGAAGACCGCGCTGGACGCGGCGCTCCGACATTCAATCCACAGCAACCGACGCCGCCAGGCCTTGCTGCGCGGCAGGATGAGGACCGATGCAAGTATCGATCGAAGAAACGGGGAATCTCGAACGCCGGATGAAGGTGCAGATTCCGGCTGAAGAGCTGAGCGAGGCCGTGGACGAACGGCTGCGCTCGATGGCACACAGCGTCCGACTGGACGGTTTCCGCCCGGGCAAGGTGCCCATGCGGATCATACGCCAGCGGTTCGGCGCCCAGGTGCAGGCCGAGGTGGCCAACGACCTGATCGCCCGGACCCTGCAGGAGGCCCTGGCGCAGGAAGGGTTGAAGCCCGCCGGAGGTCCCCGGATCGAGCCCGGGCCGATCGAGCCGGGCAAGGCGCTGGAGTACACGGCCGTCTTCGAGGTCTATCCCGAATTTGAACCTGCCGCGATGGAAGGGGTCGAAATAGATGCTCCCCGTGCCGAAGTCACCGAGGCGGACGTGGATGCCATGATCGAAAAGCTCCGGCAGCAGCGCGCGACCTGGGAGAAGGTCGAGCGGCCGGCGCAGGAAGGAGACCGCGTCACGGTGGACTTCCGTGGCACGCTCGATGGCGAGCCCTTCGAGGGCGGTGAAGGGTCGGACGTGACGCTCGAGATCGGCAGCGGTCGCATGATCGAGGACTTCGAGCAGGGCCTGGTCGGCATGTCGCCCGGCGAGACGAAGACCATTGAGGTCACCTTCCCGGAAGACTACCCCAACGAGAAACTCGCCGGCCGGACCGCGCAGTTCGAGGTCACGCTCAAGCAGGTCGAGGCCGAGAAGCTGCCGGAGGTCGA
>JALVEM010000327.1 GCA_027030825.1 Thiohalobacter sp. | reverse complement strand
ATCCTCCCCGTCCCACCGCCAGGGCCCGTTCATCGCAACAGCGCCCCGAACAAGGGCAGGATCAGCATCTTGGCCACCATGATGGCGAGGATGGCCAGCAGGGGACTGAGATCGATGCCGGAGACGGGCGGCAGAAGCCGCCGGAAGGGCCGCAGCACGGGTTCGGCCAGGCTGTGGACGATGGAGACCACCGGATTCCAGGTGCCGGGACTGATCCAGCTGAGGATGGCCTGGATGACGATGGCGAAGAGGAACACGTTGAAGACCATCTCGACGAGAGTGGCGAGCGTCACCACGAATCCGACCCAGGGCTGCATGCCGCCGCGCAGCAGCCCGATCAGCAGCTGGCCCAGCCATTCGATACCGACCATGGCCGCGATGGTGGCCGTGTCCACGCGGCCGGCAGGCGGCAGCAGGCGCCGCAGCGGCACGATCACGGGATTGGTCACCCGAACCAGGAACTGGCTCACCGGGTTGTAGAAATCCGCCCGCACGCTGGCCAGCAGAAAGCGGAGCAGGATGGCCAGCACATAGAGCTCGATGAGCGTGGTCAGCAGGAACTCGACCGGCCGGGTGAAATAGTCGCTGCCCATCATACCCCTCCCAGTTCGTCTGCCAGCTCGCGCGAGCGTTCGGCGGCCGCCTCGATCGCCCGCTGCACGAGCGTGCGGAAACCGCCCTCCTCGAACACGGCGAGCGCCCGTTCGGTGGTGCCGCCCGGGGAGGTCACGCGCGCACGCAGCACCTCCGGGCCTTCCTCGCTCTCCAGCGCCATCTTCGCGGCACCGAAGACGGTCTGAAGGGTGAGCAGGCGAGCCTGTTCAGGCGCCAGACCCAGCACCTCGCCGGCCGCCTGCATGGCCTCCATGAGCAGGAAACAGTAGGCCGGGCCGCTGCCCGAAAGCGCCGTGACGGCGTCCAGCAGCGCCTCGTCCTCCACCCACAGGGTGATGCCCACCGCGCGCAGGATGGATTCCGCCAGACTGCGGCGCGCCTCGTCGACGTCCTCGCCGGCATAGAGGGCCGTGACGCCGCTCTGCACCAGGGCCGGCGTATTGGGCATGCAGCGCACGAGCGGCGGCCGGCAGCCGAGCCAGCGCAGCAGGGCCTCCGTGCGCAGTCCGGCGGCGATGGAGACGACGAGCGGATTCGACGCGCAGATCCGATCCCGGACCTCGGCCAGCAGTCCCCGCATCACCTGCGGCTTGACCGCCAGCACCACCACGTCGGCGCCGGCCACCGCCTGGCGGTTGTCTTCGTGGACGGCGACGCCGAAGCGCGCCGACAGCCATTCGCGACGCTCGGCCGAGGGATCCGAGACGGTCATGCGATCCGCCGGCAGGCCGTCGGCGATCAGCCCGCCGATCAGGCTGGCTGCCATGTTGCCGCCGCCCAGAAAGGTGATACAGGCATTCTCCATCTTTTCGCTCCCTCACCGCAGGCTGCTGCGCCGAAGTATACCCTGTCGATCCCGCTCAGCGGGCCGGCCGTGGTCCGAAGATGCCCGTCCCGACCCGCACCAGGGTGCTGCCCTCGGCGATCGCGGCCTCGAGATCGCCGCTCATGCCCATCGACAGGATCTCGAGCGGCAGGTCCTCCGAGCGCAGCGCCTCGGCGAGTTCGCGCAGGCGAGCGAAGGCGCGCCGCTGCTCGCCGAAATCCCCGGTGCGTCGCGGAATGGCCATGAGGCCGCGCAGACGCAATCGGGGCAGGGCGACGACCTGCTCGACCAGCGCCGGCAGTGCCTCGGGGCTCACGCCGCGCTTGGTGGCCTCGCCGCTGACGTTGACCTGGATCAGCACATTCAGCGGCGGCCGGTCCTCGGGACGCTGCGCATCGAGCCGGTGCGCCAGCTTTTCCCGGTCGAGGCTCTGGACCCAGTCGAAACAGGCGCTGATGCGGCGTGTCTTGTTCGACTGGAGAGGACCGATGAAGTGCCATTCCAGCCGCAGCCCGGCCAGCGCCGCCTGCTTCTCCAGCGCCTCGTCGGCATAGGATTCGCCGAAGCAGCGCTGGCCCGCCTCGGCTGCCGCCCGCACATCGGCCGGCGGGAAGGTCTTGCTGACGGCGAGCAGCCGGACCTCCGCCGGATCGCGCCCGTACCGGCGGCACCATACGCGGATGTCGGCCCGCACCGCCTCGAGCCGCCGGCGGATGCGCACCGCTCGTGCATCGGGCCCGTCCGGTGTCAGGAAGCGCATGGTGCGGGGTCAAGAGATCGCCGGGGCAGACGATAAGAAGGTCGATGCCTGCCAATATCCGAAGGAAACAAGGAAAGGGAAAGGGAAATGGACATCGCTGAACTCCTGGCTTTCGGCGTGAAGAACAACGCCTCCGACCTGCACCTCTCTGC
>JALVEM010000326.1 GCA_027030825.1 Thiohalobacter sp. | reverse complement strand
TGCATCCCCTGCTCGCCCAGTGGGGGCGCGAGGCGCGCGATTTCATCGACCTGCTCTATGAACACCTCGAAGGGGTGCCGCACGAGACCCACGAGCACTTCTCCGAAGACGAGCCCCCGCATACCCTGGGGCGGGTGCAGTCGTACCTGCGAACCCTCCAGCCACCCGATGGCTTCACGCCCGACCGAACCCTGGTCGTGCACGCCACCCACGGCCCCATGCGCGCCTGCCAGGAGGCGGTCGAGGCCATCCTCGCCGCGCGCCGCGAGGATCCCACCCTGAAGCCGCGCGAGATCGCCATCCTCTGCACCGACATCGACCGCTACGCGCCCTGCCTGGAAGCGGCCTTCGAAGCCCTGGAGGGGGAGGCCCGCATGCCTTACGCCATCGTGGACCGGCGCGCCGAGCACCAGTATCCGCTGCTTGCTCTGGCCCTCGAGCTGCTGCGCCTGCCCAGGCTGCGCGTCACCGCCGGCTGGCTGCGCGACCTGCTCGAAGAACCGGCCCTGCGCCGCCGCTTCGGCATCGACGAGGCATTGTTGCCGGATCTCACGGAATGGCTGCAGGAGAACGGCGTGCGCTGGGGGCTGGCACCGGACGACCGCAAGGCGCTGGGTTTCGCCGGCCCCGACCGCCACAGCCTGGCCTACGGAGAAGCGCGGGCGATGATCGGCTTTGCCCTGCCGGAAAACGACTTTGCCCTGTTCGACGGCATCGCGCCGGCGCCGGACATGGCGGGTGACCTGGCCGTGGCCGTAGGCGGGCTGCTGGAACTGGGCGAGCGATTGCGCCACTGGCGCACCCGGCTCACTGGCCGCCACGACCTCGCCGGCTGGTGCCGCCTGACAGCCGAGCTGCTCGCCGATCTCCTCGAGCCCCGTGGCTCCGACCTCGACCAGCTCGCACCATTGCACGACGCGCTCACGGCCCTGGAGGAAGACGCCACGCTGGTTGGCCAAACGAACATCACCGCATCCCTGTTCCAGACCCTGCTGCGCGCGCGCCTGGAGACGCCGCGCATCACTGAAGGCTATCTCGCCGGCAGCGTCACCTGCTGTGCCCTGCAGCCCCTGCGCAATCTGCCGTTCAGGCACATCCAGGTTCTGGGGCTCAACGAAGGAGAATTTCCGCGCCCCGACCGCCGCAGCGCTCTGGACGCGCTCACGGTGCACAGCCGCCGCGGCGACCGCAGCCCGCGCGACGACGACCGGCTGATGCTGCTCGAGACCCTGCTCGCCGCCCGCGATACGCTGCACCTGCATTTCCAGCACCGCGATCCCCGCGACGACAGCGAACGCCAGCCCGCTGCCCCCGTCGTCGAACTGCTGGAATACCTGCAACACGGCGAAGTGGAGATCGAAAAATCGCCTTTCGTGAAGGTGCACCCCATGCAGCCCTTCAGTCCCCGCCGCTACCAGGGCGAAGAGCCTGCCTGCGATCCTTTCTGGCACGTTGCGGCCGCTGCATTGACCCAGGTCGGAGAGCGGCGTCCGGTCGTCCCCCTGGGGGACGCACCCGCCCCGTTGGCGGAAGGGCTGGACACCACGCTCGCGCTCGACGACCTGGCCCGCTTCCTCGCCGGGCCGCTGGCGTGGTTCTTCTCGCGCGGCCTGGGCGTGCCGCGCGAGCGGGAACTGCCCCGAATCGACGAGGAGGAACGCTTCGCCCTGGACGACCTGGACGGCTACCGGGTGCGTGAGCGCCTGTGGCAGGACTTTGAAGAAGAAGCCGGCGTGCCGGAACGAAGCATCGCCGCGCGACTGCGCGCCGAGGGGCTGCTCCCGGAAGGCCCGGCCGGCGAGGCCGCCTGGACCGAGCAGGCCGGGCAGTGGCGACGACTCCGCAAGCGGCTGGTCAACCACTGGGGCGAGCGGCTCGATCCCGTCACCCTGCGCCTGCCCTTCAGGTACGAAGGCCGGGATTTCACGCTGGAGGGCTGGCTGCGCAACCTGCACGAAAAGGAAGGCGAACGCCGCATTCTGCGGGTGCGCTTGGGCAACCAGCGCCCCAGGGATCTGCTGGCGCTTTGGGTCGACCTGCTCGCCACCTGCGCGCTCGGGCAACCCATCGCGGAGGCCCGCACCGTCGCCCGCGACGGCGACATCCGCCTCGCGCCCCTGCCGCAGGAGACCGCATGCGAACACCTGACGCAGCTCGCACAGCTCGCCCTGGAGGGCCTCACCCGCCCGCTTCCGCTCGCGCCCGAGGCCGTCGCGGCCTGGATGGAGGAACCCGACGAGGAAAGGTGCGCGGCCCGCATCCTTCGGGAATGGGAAGGCTGGGCCGAGGCCCATCACCTCACCCGCGTCTGGGGCGACATCGCCTCCCCCCTCGAGATCCAGGGCTTCACCGCACAGGT
>JALVEM010000325.1 GCA_027030825.1 Thiohalobacter sp. | reverse complement strand
GAAACGGGTTTGCCAACGGATGCCCGGGCTCGATCACCATGGACTTGACATGGATCCAGGTCCGGTAGCCTTCCGGGTAGGGAACGGACTCGCCGGCCAGGCACACGGAGCTGCCGATGACGGCGGCCATCATCAAAAGTGTTTTCTTCATGATGTCCCTCCTCGGTGGTTCGCGTGTCATTTAGTTTCGATTCGATACTAGTAGGGGATCCGCCGTTTGTCAACATGGTTTCGTTTCGATACCATCAAGCGATGGAAAATGCCGACCTTCTCGTCGAACTGCTGGAACGCCTGGGCCTGTTGCTGCGCACCGAACGTCGACGTCGATCCTCGTCGCACGGGCTGTCGGAAGTGCATCTCGCCCTGCTGGATTATCTGGCCCGCTGCAATCGGTTCAGCAACACCCCGGGCGCGGCCAGCGAGTATCTGGGCATTACCAAGGGCACCATCTCCCAATCGATCAAGTTGCTGGAATCACGCGGCCTGGTTCGGAAACAGACGGACAGGGAAGACAAGCGGATCACGCGGCTGACTCTGACCCGTGCGGGAGCAGCCCTGGCGCGACCCAGGGAGGTCGATGCCTGGCATGCCGTATTGGAGGAGCTGCCGAAGGACGAACTCGCAGTGGCTACCCGAACCCTGCGCACCCTCCTTGCAGGCTTGCAGGAGAAGAATGACTACCGGACCTTCCAGCAGTGCGGGAGCTGCAGACATCTGGTCTCCGACGAATCAGAGTACCGTTGCGGCCTCACCCGTCAGCCGCTCAAGGCGTCGGATCTGGAGAGAATCTGCATGGATCATGAATTCGGTCTCCCTGACAAGGCTGTCGGGTGAGCGGGAACGGATCCATTGCATCGGAATGACACGAGTTCAGGGTACTGGTGATACGAGCCATGCCCTTGCCGAAGCGGCCAGGAATTGATTCTGAACCTTGTTGCCGCAGGAATTGCGGATCCACCCGTTCCGTCCCGGCGCAATATGCGGATCAGTCTGCGCCTTTATCGGGCTGTTGGAGGATTGGACCAGAAGGGCCTCCCACGCCATCAGCCCCAGCACCGGTTCCTGCGGCATCGTGTCAGTCCCGATTCGCAAGCCGCGAAGGGCCCATCGTGTCGCATCCCTGGGCCATTTGTCTTTCTGTGTCGTCACCGTGACCCATGCAACGAACCCTGCCAGGTCAGCGGGCAGTCTCGTAGCCGCTCCTTCCCGCATGTGCCACTGCAGCCAGTCAACGGCAAGTTGCAGAACGAGCTCCAGCCGTCTGCTGCGGTGTGCATCGAAGCGGACTCGCTGCACCCGGTCTCCCGCTGCAAGCACCCAGAACATGTCCCGAGGCAGATTGAAGGCGGCAACCGGCCCCTTGCCGACTTGCCAGGCATGATAGAGCCGGTCACCCAGGAGTTGCGTGTCCAACAGATGATCCAGCGTGGCCGCTGCCAGTTCACGAAGCCGATCGTCATCGAGCAGATCGGCGAGCCACACCAGGGCCCAGGCTGCCTGCGCATTGCTGTCGGTGCGCTTGATGCGGTCCACGGGCGGCATCCGGCGGTTTCTGCGCTCGCCAGGGTCAGCCAGGTAGTAGGCCTGATCGGCAACCTGTGCCTGCCAGAACCCGCCGGAGTTCGCATCCCACAGAACCCGGCGCAGATAATCGATCGTAAGTTCAGCAGTTCGTGTCAGTATACGATCGTCATATTCCTTTCCGGCCGCCGCCATCCAGCCGGCCATCCAGAAGTTGACATCCAGCAGCTTGGCGGTCTCCAGATGCTCTTCATCACGGTGTGGGTCGCGGAAATAGAACCAGCCTCCATCCACCTCGTCATACAGTCTGGCTCTGGCCATGTGGGCAGCCAGCCGTGTTCTCTCCGCCCAGAGACCACGCTCGGTCAGATAGATCCATGCCAGTGGTGCAGGCCGTTTGATGCCGACGCCGCTCTCGAGTACTCCCGTGAAGTCTCCTGTCCCCGGATCGTAGAGTCTGTCGAGGTGGTCGAGCCAGGCCTTGCGGAAGCCGAGATAGGCATCCGTGTCCAGTCGCTCCACATGTACCAGCGCATCTCCAACCGATGCCGGCAGCCAGTGCCTGCCTGCCAGGACGTCCTTCAGGGTTGCGACAAGATCAGCCACCCCGAGAATTCCCGGCAATCTCGCCAGGACATGCCCGTCGGGAGAGAGGATCACCGTGTATGGCAGACCCCGCCCGCCGAGACGCCGGAAGAGCTCGGGCCGGGCGTCGTAATTCACAAGAACAGGCACGTAACTCCGCGCGATGAAACGACCGACATCCGGATGACCGAGGATGTCCCTTTCGAAAACCTGGCACCAGCTGCACCATTCTGCATGGAAATAGACGAGAACGG
>JALVEM010000324.1 GCA_027030825.1 Thiohalobacter sp. | reverse complement strand
CCCGGAACGAGCCGCAATGTATCGGTTACGAAATCCGAGCTCGGACCCACATTGACATTGGTGTCGTGCATGGCGCCGAGCACGAGGCTGCCACGCCACTGATGCTTCTGCGCCAGTCGCCGGCTGTCGGCCTCGACCTGGGCCAGGAAGGCGTTGATGGTCACCCTGACCTCGGGCGGCGTCTGCGGATCGCGGAGCACGGTTTCCGCCAGCTCCCGCGCCTTTTCATAGTTGAGTGCCCGGTAATAGGCCACCGCCAGCTCCAGGCGGGCGCGATGCAGCGACGGCTCCATGGAGAGTATGGTCTGGAAGAGTTCCTGGGCCTGCTTCAGGCGACCGGTTTCCAGTGCCTGCATGCCTTCGCGAAAGAGCTTCTCGAGCTCTTCCGGCGAGGCCTTTTCGGCGGCTGCGGAGGAAAGACCGAATATGCCCGCGGCCACGAGGGCCACCACCCCTATTCCGAATTTCATGGTCGACTCCTTGGGACAGCGGCCGTCCCGAATGAAAAAAACGACTGCCGCGATCCCGTTGTTTATTGATTTTGCGCTCAGCCAGGTCGTCGGGAAGTGTAGCACTCTGCCGCTCCAATGCAATCCGCGACGACGCTGCGGCAGCGTTTTCCGCTTTCACGCAAGCAATTGACGCTGGTACACTTCGAGGCGTCATGCAAATCGCCGTCGACAGGTTTCTGGTGATCGTCCTGTTCCTGGTGTCCCTGCCGGCGACGGCCGACTCGCTCTTCCGTTATCGCGCACTGCCGCAGGCGAGCGGTATCGAGACCTTCGGCCAGTGGGTACGTGTGCTCGAGCGGCATCTGACGGAAGACGTCCCCGAAGGCAGTTGCGAAGAGACCCGTTTCAACCGCTGCCACCTGCAGCGCTGGCAGGCCTTTCTCGAAGCCCAGCGTGACCGGCCGGTGATGGAACAGATCGTCGCCGTCAACCGTTACGCCAACCGGCTGCCCTATGTGCTGGACATCGACAACTACGGCGTCGAGGACTACTGGGCCATCGCGAAGGAGTTCCTGGATCGCGGCGGAGACTGCGAGGACTACGCCATCACCAAGTTCTTCTCGCTCAAGTGGCTGGGTTTCCCCGTGGACAGACTGCGCATCGTGGTGCTGCAGGACACCAATCTTCGGGTGCCCCACGCCGTGCTCGCCGTGGACATGAACGGACGTCACCTCATCCTCGACAACCAGATCGATCAGGTGGTCACCGATGACGAGATCGTGCACTATGTGCCGGTCTACTCGATCAACGAAGAAGGGTGGTGGATGTACGCCCCCGAGAGCTCATGAATTCCGCAACCGCCTCCTCCACCGAACGCACCCGCTGGCTGCCGGCACTGGTCGGACTGGCCCTGCTGTTCGTCGCCGGCATCTGGGGCATTCAGCGCTACGTGGCCTATGAACAGGCACGCGATCTCGATCACTGGCGGCAGCGGCTCGATCTGGTGGCGGACGATCGCCTCTCCGATGTCTCCGACTGGCTGGACGGCCAGTGGCGCATCGTGAACGAACTGGCCGGCAATGCCTCGGTCCAGCTCTATCTGGACCGGATCGGGGCACAGGCCTCCGACGAGGACGAATCCGGGCTCGCCGCCGTCACCTACCTGCGCAACCTGCTGGTTGCGACTGCCGAACGCGCCGGCCTGAGGCCCGAAGCAGCCCTCCGGGTACCCGCCAATCTGGCGCCGCCCCCCGGCGACGGCATCGCCCTGCTCGACACCGAAGGCCGTCTCATCGCCGCCACGCCGGGCTTTCCCCGTCCGACGGATCAGGACCGTCGACTCGCGCGCGAAATCGTCCGTACCGGCAGACCGTCTCTGCGTGACCTGCGCGAGGACGGCGACCACCACACGCTGGGCCTGTTGGCTCCGGTCCCGCCACCGCCCGGCAAGGGCTCCCGCACGCCGGTCGGCATCGTCTACCTCCTGCGCCTGCCGGCCCGGGACCTCTTCCCCCTGCTGCGGCCGCGCTCGTCCGATGCAGCCGACGAAACCCTGCTCGTGGAACGTCGTGACAATGAAGTCGTGTACGTCTCCCCGCAGGGCGACGGCACACCGCCCCTGCGCCGGCGTCTCGATATCGAACGCCTGGAGCTGGCCGCCGTCCACGCCGTGCTGCACCCGGGCACCTTTGCGATACGTCGTGACTATGCCGGCAGACAGGTGCTCATGACCAGCCGCCGAATCACGCGCACGCCCTGGGTGCTGCTCCAGAAGACGCTCGCGCAGTCCGCATTGCGCGAATCCCGTCAACACGCCCGCTTCCTCTATCTCAGTTTCTCGCTGGCGCTGCTTCTCACGCTGGTCGCCGTCATCGCCGCCTGGCGCCATGGCAGTTCGCGCCGGGCGGAACGGCTGGCCG
>JALVEM010000323.1 GCA_027030825.1 Thiohalobacter sp. | reverse complement strand
AGTGGGCATCCGGCATGGCATGGGCCGCCTGCACGATGCCGGGCAGGGTGGCGACATTGCCGATCTGCTCGGCGACCTTTTCGTCCATCTCCCGGAGCAGTGCCTCGTCGGCGTATAGGATCGCCGGCACCCGCATCTCGCCCCGGGCAGGGATCATCCAGCGGTAGTCATCGATGCGTTCGAATGTCGAGATATCCATGGCGACTCCACCTGTCACGCCACAACCTCCAGCTTCCAGCTTCTTTTTTACACATCCACCACATCCTGGGCCATCCAGGTGCCGTCCGGGCGCCGTTTCACCTTCAGTTCCGTGAAGGTGGCGCCCTTGATCTCCACTGCGGGCTGGTGCCGCTCCGGATCCACGGGTTCGCCCCAGGCGGTGGCCTCGAGCCGGCCGTCCTCGATGTACACGTCGAAACGCGAGAACAGCATGTGCCGGGTGGCCATGGCGTAGATGAGCGAATTGAGCCAGTCGTAGAGCAGCAGGTCCGGTTCCGGGGCCTGTGCCCGGATCGGCACCGGCTCGCGTGGCCGGACCCGGTCGGGATCCGTGATCACGGCGGTCAATGCCAGCGCGGCCGCTGCGAAGGCCTCCTCCGGCGAGCGGCCGAAGCCGCGCACCCCGATGTCGGCCTCGTGCCGGAAATGTTCCCAGCGCAGGGGAACCTGCGTCACGGTATCCTTGTCCGAATCCATGTCCTTTCCGTTACGGAGACGCGCCATGTCCCGCGAGCCCCGGCCTTCCGAGATCACACCCGAGTCACTCTACCGCCGTCGGCGGGAATTTCTCAAACATTCCATCGGCATCGGCCTGCTGGCGGCCTCGGGACCGGCGGCGGCGCTGGTATTGCCGAAGGGCCCCTATCCCCGGCGGGATGTTGCCGACGGCGAGAAGCTCACGTCCTGGAAGCATGCCACCACCTACAACAACTTCTACGAGTTCGGTACCGGCAAGGAGGATCCGGCCGAGAACGCCCATCGCCTGAAGACGGATTCCTGGTCGGTGACCATCGAGGGCGAATGCGAGAAGCCCGGCACCTTCGCGTTCGAGGACCTCGTTCGACCCCATGCCCTGGAGGAGCGCATCTACCGACTGCGTTGCGTGGAAGGTTGGTCGATGGTGATCCCCTGGCTGGGGTTTCCGCTGGGCGATCTGCTCAGGCGTTTCCGGCCGACTTCGCGCGCGAAATACGTGGTGTTCGAGACCCTGTACGATCCAGAACAGATGCCGGGCCAGAAATGGCCGATCCTGAAGTGGCCCTATGTCGAGGGCCTGCGCATGGACGAGGCCATGCACCCCCTGACCCTGCTGGCCGTCGGCATGTACGGAAAGGTGCTGCCCAACCAGAATGGCGCACCACTGCGCCTGGTGGTGCCCTGGAAGTATGGCTTCAAGAGCATCAAGTCGATCGTGAAGATCCGCTTCCAGGAACGGCAGCCGGTCACGACCTGGATGCGTGCCGCGCCGCGCGAATACGGCTTCTATTCCAACGTCAATCCCGAAGTCGACCATCCCCGCTGGAGCCAGAAGAAGGAACGCCGCATCGGCGAGTTCTTCAAGCGCGACACCCTGATGTTCAACGGCTATGCCGAGGAGGTGGCGCATCTGTATCGAGGGATGGATCTGAGGAAGTATTTTTGAATCGGAATCCAGAATTCAGAATCCAGAAGCAGGAAGCAGGAAGCAGGAAGCAGGAAGGATGGCCACGGAATCCACCGAATCCACGGAAAGTGATGATGGCTTGCATCGGGTTACAGAACAGACACGCTGGAAGCACACGCCAATCTCGAGGTTCGGTGAATGATGGCCATTCCGTGTTTTTCCGTGTGTTTCCGTGGCCATCCATCCGGCGGGCGGTTCTCCCCTTCCGTCATTCCGGGCGAGCGATCCCGGCCTTGAGCCGGGTTAGCGAGACCCGGAATCCAGAGACCACGCCGATCCGTGCTGCCGTGGTTCATGGTTCTTCTGGATCCCGGATAGCCCGCTGCGCGGGCTTCCGGGATGACTCGTGGTGTGGGTGCTGCGCGGGCTTCCGGGATGGTCAAAGGTGGTCGCTGCGCGTCGACTGGAATGACCGACAAGAGGATGGCCACGGAATCCACCGAATCCACGGAAAGTGATGATGGCTTGCATCGGGTTACAGAACAGATACGCTGGAAGCACACGCCAATCTCGAGGTTCGGTGAATGATGACCATTCCGTGTTTTTCCGTGTGTTTCCGTGGCCATCCATCCGGCGGGCGGTTCTTCCCTTCTGTCATTCCGGGCGAGCGACCCCGGCCTTGAGCCGGGGGAGCGAGACCCGGAATCCAGAGACCACGTTGGTTCTGGCTGTCGTGGCTGTAATTCATTCTGGATTCCGGATAAGCGCTAC
>JALVEM010000322.1 GCA_027030825.1 Thiohalobacter sp. | reverse complement strand
ACGCGGGCGGCCGGCATGCTTCTCGCGCAGGCGCCGGTAGAGATCCAGCTGCTGCCAGCGCGAGAGCATCTGCGGCTCGCGCTTGGCCAGATTGCCGCGCATGGGGAAGTCGGTGTGGGGCAGGTTCAGCGTGTGCTTGTAGTCACTCACGGTCGGATTCCTGTGGCCTGTGTCCTGAATTCATGCGGCATGCTGCGCGAACCAGGCGCGCGCGGCCTCGACGTCGCGGCGGATCTGCTGCATGAGCGCCTCGAAGGAATCGAAGCGGCGCTCGTCGCGCAACCGGTGCAGGAAATCGACGGCGACATGGCGGCCGTAGATGTCCTGGTCGAAGTCGAACAGGTGCACCTCGAGCAGGCTGCGGGTGCCGTCCACCGTGGGCCGGGTGCCCACGTTGGCCACACCCTGTACCGGTTCCCGATCCAGCCCGAACACCTCGACCGCGAACACGCCCTGTATCGGCGTGCGATGACGATGCAGAAAGATATTGGCGGTAGGGAAGCCGATGGTGCGTCCCCGCTTGTCCCCATGCGCCACCCGCCCCATCATTCGATAGGGCCGGCCGAGCAGCTGCTCGGCGAGCGCCATGTCGCCGGCCGCCAGCGCCTCGCGCACCCGCGTGCTGCTGACCCGCCTGCCGCCGATCTCGAAACTGTGCATGTGCGCCACCGTGAAGCCCTCGCGCTCGCCCAGCCGCTCGAGGAAATGGAAGTCGCCCTCCCGCCCCCGCCCGAAGCGGAAATCGTCGCCCACCACCAGATGTCGCACCGCCAGCCCGTCGATCAGGATCCGCCGGGCGAAGTCCTCGGCCGTGAGCGCGGCCAGGCGGGCATCGAAACGCAGCACCAGCAGCCGGTCCACCGAGAACCGTTGCAGCGCGCAGACCTTCTCGCGAAAGCGGGTCAGTCGCGGCGGCGCGGTGTCCGGATGGAAGTATTCACGCGGCAGCGGCTCGAACGTGATCACGCAGGTCGGCACGCCCAGGCTCGCCGCCTTCTCGGCCAGCTGCCCGAGCACCGCCTGGTGGCCGAGGTGCACGCCATCAAAACTGCCGATGGTGGCTGCCACGCCCCGGTCTTCCGGACGGAGGTTGTAGAGTCCGCGTATCAGCCGCATGCGTTCACGCCGTGACGAAAACCTCGGATTATACGGGAATCGCGTCAGACCTGGCGGCGCCACAGCAGGTCCAGCCGCTGGCCGAGCAGCTGGAGCGTCAGCAGATAGGCGACGCCCGCCGCACCGATCCAGATCACCAGCCACAATGCCCGCTCGCTCCCCGCCCGGGCCAGCCAGGTCTCGGACCCGGCGGGGCCCAGCAGCAGGATGGTGGCCATCAGACCGAGCGCCGCAGCTACACGGCCAAAGATCTGTCGCCAGCCCGTCTCCGGGGCGTAGACGCCGTCGCGACGCAGATGCCGGTAGAGCAGCCAGGCATTGAGCCAGGAGGATCCGGCCGTGGCCAGCGCCAGCCCCGCGTGCGGTCCCTCGAAGCCCAGACGGAGCAGCGAGAGCACGAACACCAGGTTCAGAACCATGTTGACGCCCATGGCCAGCATGCCGATGCGCACCGGCGTGCGCGTGTCCTGACGCGAATAGAACCCTGGCGCCAGCACCTTCACCAGCAGGAAGGCCGGCAGTCCCAGGGCGTAGGCCTGCAGCGCGAGCGCCACCATGGCGGCATGCTGCGGCGTGAAGCGGTCGTACTGGAACAGGGTGATGACGATCGGCTCGGCCAGCAGCAGCAGCCCGAACGTGGCCGGGGCGCCCAAGAGCAGCACCCAGCGCAGGGCCTGGTCCAGCAGCCGGCGGAAGCGGGCCGGATCCTCGGCGGCGTGCTCGCGCGAGAGCGAGGGCAGGATCACCGTCGAGAGGGCCACCCCGAACACGCCGAGCGGAAACTCGACCAGCCGGTCGGCGAAATAGAGCCAGCTCACGCTGCCGGTGACCAGGAAGGAAGCGATCAGGGTATCGAAGAGGATATTGATCTGCGCCACGGAAGAGCCGACCAGCGCCGGGCCCATCAGCGCAAGGATGCGGCGTACGCCCGGGTCGCGCCAGCCCCAGGCCGGCCGCGGCAGCAGCCGCAGGCGGCGCAGGGCCGGAAGCAGCAGGAGCAGCTGCAGGACGCCGGCCGCAAACACGGCCCAGGCCAGTGCATAGGGATCGCCGCGCCACAGCAGCGCGGTCGCGATCAGTACCAGGTTGAGCAGCACGGGAGCGAAGGCCGGCAGGCCGAAACGCCCCCAGGTATTCAGAATGCCGGCGGCGAAGGCCACCAGCGAGATGAAAAGTATGTAAGGGAAGACGATGCGCAGCAGGTCGGTGGCGAGCGGGTACTGGGGATCGCCATCCAGATACCAGCCCATGCCGAACAGC
>JALVEM010000321.1 GCA_027030825.1 Thiohalobacter sp. | reverse complement strand
ATGTTGAAGACCATGTAGTTCAGCAGCGAGCTGACCGCCCGCGTGCCGCGCTCCATGTCGCGCGAGATGCCGCCCGTGCGCCGCTCCAGGTGGTAGCGCAGCGACAGCCGGTGCAGGTGTTCGAGGGCGCGCACCGAGATGCGCCGCATGGCGCCGTGGCGCACACGGGCGTAGATTGAATCGCGCAGCTCGTTGAACGCCGAGGATCCGAGTCGCAGCAGGCCGTAGGCCGCCAGCAGCGCCAGCGGCAGGACCAGATGGGGGTTGCGGGAGGCGTCCAGCGCGTCCACGATGTCCTTGAGCACCAGGGGGACGCCCACGTTCGCCGCCTTGGCCAGGATCAGAAAGGCCAGGGCGGCCAGCACCCGCCCGCGGTATTCCCACAGAAAGGGGACGAGCGAGCGCAGGGTGCGCAGGTCCTGGGCGCTGGTCTGAGGGATTTCGGTGTAGCCTGTGCGTCGCATGGTCCGGTTTCTCGCAGAGGAGGCGCATTGTACCCGCTCCGCCGACTCGAGTTCGCCGCTGGTCGGCCGATAATCCCTGTAGCGAGCAAGGAAGACAGGAGTGGAAACGATGCGTGAACCGGATCCGGACACCCGGGAACGGGCGCTGGCCGAGGCGGAGCGCCTGCGCGAGACGGGCGATCCCGCCGGGCTGGGGCATCTCGCACTCTGGCAGGCCGAGCGGCTCGCCGTGCTGGAACCCGTGTTCGAGCTGGCGGAGCGTTATCTGCTCATGGGCCAGTCGGAATCGGATCACCAGCGCCTGCTGCGGGCCCTGGAGGCCGCCCGTGCGCAGCGGCATGCGGAGGACGAACCCGGCATTCCGGGTCTGTAAGACTTGAAATTGCCACGGCCGGGCCCAGATTGGGGTAAAATATCGTGAATTTCTGATATTTGTTGTGGTATCGAACTCCGGGAAACAGGTGAGACCATGCCGATCTACGAATACAAGTGCAGCCATTGCGGCCACGAACTCGAGGCCCTGCAGAAGATGAGCGACGACCCGCTGAAGGATTGCCCCGAGTGCGGCAGGCCCGCGCTGGAGAAGCAGATCTCCGCGGCCGGCTTCCGCCTCAAGGGCAGCGGCTGGTACGAGACCGACTTCAAGTCCGGCAACCGCAAAAATGTGGCCGAGAGCGACAGCGGCAGCAGCGGTTCCGAGAAGAAGGCCGCCGGCGGCTGCGGCGGCGGGGCCTGCGGCTGCGGCGGCTGAGCACTGCCCGAACCCTCCCTGAGCCCATGCCGAACGGGCCGGATTTCCATGCCGGCCTGTTTTCTTTCGTGCCCGGTTGCGCAGCCGGGGCCGCTGGCCGTATCCTTCCCGCCTTTCCGTCGAGGCATCGAGGATATCCGAGTCCATGAGTTCCCTGCGCACCCACTACTGCGGCGAACTGTCCGCCGAGCATCTCGATACCGAAGTCAGCATCTGCGGCTGGGTCCATCACCGCCGGGATCACGGCGGCGTCATCTTCATCGACCTGCGGGACCGCAGCGGCCTGGTGCAGGTGGTCGTGGACCCGGATTCACCGGAGGCCTTCGCCCAGGCGGAACGTGTCCGGAGTGAATACGTCCTGCGCGTGAGCGGGCGGGTGCGCCGCCGCCCCGAGGGGACCGAGAATCCCGACCTGCCCACCGGCGAGATCGAGGTCTTCGTGTCCGCGCTGGAAGTGCTGAACACCGCCGAGACGCCGCCCTTCCAGGTCGACGAGGACGAGGTCAGCGAGGAGCTGCGGCTGCGCTACCGCTACATCGACCTGCGGCGGCCGGTGATGCGCCGGCGGCTGGAGCTGCGCAACCGGGTCACCCACGTGCTGCGCCGGTTCCTGGACGCGGAGGGCTTCATCGACATCGAGACGCCCATCCTGACCCGGACCACACCGGAAGGCGCGCGCGACTATCTGGTGCCGAGCCGGACCCATCCCGGCAACTTCTTCGCGCTGCCGCAGTCGCCGCAGCTGTTCAAGCAGATCCTGATGATGAGCGGCATGGATCGCTACTATCAGGTGGCGCGCTGCTTCCGTGACGAGGATCTGCGGGCCGATCGCCAGCCCGAATTCACCCAGCTCGACCTCGAGATGTCGTTCGTGACCGAGGACGACGTCATGGATCTCAACGAACGCATGATTCGCGCGCTGTTCGCCGAGGTGCTCGGAGTCGAGCTGCCGGATCCCTTCCCGCGCATGACCTATGACGAGGCCATGCGGCGTTTTGGCACCGACCGGCCCGATCTGCGCATCCCGCTGGAGCTGACCGACGTCGGCGATCTGATGAAGGACGTCGAGTTCAAGGTCTTCTCGGGACCGGCCAACGATCCCTTCGGACGGGTGGCCGCGCTGCGTCTGCCCGGCGGCGGCCGCCTGACCCGCAAGGAGATCGAC
>JALVEM010000320.1 GCA_027030825.1 Thiohalobacter sp. | reverse complement strand
TCTTCGAGCGAGAAGTTCATCTTCTGGGCGCGCTGGATGAAGCGCAGACGCGAGAGGTCGCGCTCGTCGTAGATCCGGATGCCCGAAGGCGTGCGCGCCACTTTCGGCAGCAGGCCGATGCGTTCATAGTAGCGCAGGGTGTCGGCGGACAGGCCGGTCAGCCGGCAGACCTCGCCGATGCGGAAACGTCGGGATGCTTTCGTGTGGCTCATGGCTCGGCCCGGTCTTCGGCTTCGACTGCAGTCTGCAGGGCAGTCTGCAGGCTATCCTTCGCCGGCAGCCCGGTGAAGGCCAGCCGGCCATCGATGACGATGGTGGGGGTGGCCAGGATGCCAAGGCGGGCGGCGTCCTCCAGTGCAGCGACCACGTCCCTCTCCCTATAGTCGAGTCGGTCACCGAAGCCGGCTGCGAGTTCACGCATCAGGATCCGGGCCCGTTCACAGCGGGGGCAGTTCGGTGCATGGAAGAGCTCGACGCGCACGGTCATGGACGACATCCTACACCAATCACCCCTCCAGCCAGCGGACGACCGGCAGGGCGAGATAGGCGGCAGCAAAGCCGATGCTCCATACCGCCATGCCCAGGATCAATAGCCTTCGGTTCCAGCGCGCGGCCTTCTCGCAAAGGATACGCAACTCGGGATCCGCGGGACACTGGCGGTTGCGGGAGGTCACCCACCAGGCAATGGCGAGCATTACTCCCGAGATCGCGAACACCCAGGTCTTGTGCCGGCTGAGCGTGATCAGTATCGGCAGGTTGCTGGTCAGTGCCGCCACCGCGGAACCGAGTCCCAGGGTGACCAGGGCGATGGGCAGTGCGCAGCAGATCAGGGTGCCGGCCGTCGTGAACAGGGCCAGCCAGGCCAGCGGGCGGTCGATTCCCTTGCGTGGGCCGTTCATGGCAGGGTTTGGACCTCCATGCTGCGATAGGTGAAGCCGGCATCCTGGAACAGCTTCTCGAGCTGCGGCTCTGTGAAACGCAGGTCCTCTCGGGTGATGACCCTGACCACGCCCCGGTCGAGATCGACCTCTACCGATTCGACGCCGTCGATGGCCTTGAGTTTCTTTTCGATGCCATAGGCGCAATAGGGGCAGGCTAGGCCGTCGACCCGCATCCGGTATTCCAGGGTGCCGGCCAGAGCAGGCTGGCCGAGTGTCAGCAGCAATGCTGCCAGGATCACCAGTGAGCGCATGGGGTTGTCCTCCTCTCGTCTACAGGTGCCATTCCAGGATCAGCCTCGCGCGATAGTCGGTCTCGGGCTGATCGCCGTCGAGATTCGAGTGCACGGGGATCTGCACACCGGCCTTGATCGCGAAATTGCGCAGGGTCCAGAACAGGCCCGGGGACAGGAACCATTCCCGGCCGCCCGTATCGGCGATGCGCTGCCCGTTGCGTTTCGCCGCCTGGGCATGTTCGCCGTTCAGCTCCAGCAGCCAGACGGTATCCGGTTCCAGGTAGCCGCTCGGCCTGGGGCGGATACCGACCACGAAATCCAGCAGCAGGCGATCGCCGCGCTCGAGCCCGTTCGGTCCGGTGCCGTTGCGCCGGTAGCGGAGGCTGGCCCAGCGGTACCAGCGACGGCTCTCGTAGCCGTAGGTCAGACCCAGAAGGGCGTCCGTGGCGCCCTTGCCGAGGGGCGGGCTTTGGTCGCTGTCCGCCGTGTCCGGGATGACCTTGAACGCGATCGCCGCCGAGGACTGGGCGCCCAGGGTGTCATGGCGCCAGAAGCGATATTTGGTGAACAGGGCAGGGTCGCCGAACCCGTCGCTGCTTCCGGGCACGTCGCGCCGGTTGCGGTATGGGAGGTCGAGGCCGATCGCCCAGTCGCCGGTGAGGCCGTAGGTGAGTTCCAGCGCCAGTTCACTGTCGCGCTCGGGACCGGCGCGTTCGACAGCGGTGTCGAGCGCGATTTCCACGCCGCCCTTGTACAGGACATGGGGGCCGAGCCCGAAGATGGGGTCGTGTGCCACCGCGCACGTCGGGACCGCGGACAGCGCCGCCAGCAGGAAGGCATGGCGAAATGCGGCGGGGAAGGTCATGGTCTCCTCCACTCGAAACCGATGTGTCTCAAGCGTAGATCCTGGAGTCGGCTCCAGGTCAAGCCCTTTTCGCCGTCTGCCTTGCCCCTGTTCCGACGCGGTTGCAGCGGATCAATCCTCGCCTTCCCAATAATCGACGGCCGCATCCAATGGCAGGCATATCGATAACGTTCTCGCCGACCTGTCGCCGCCGGGCGGACTGCCGACCATGATGTTGACCTTGTCCGAGTCGGGCATGATCACGACATCGGGTTCTTCCATGGTGCTGATGCACAGGTATTTCAGCTCGGCCTCGCCATCGTTGAGGATCTGGTGCGGGGTGTCCGGACCGGGAGGCACCGCC
>JALVEM010000319.1 GCA_027030825.1 Thiohalobacter sp. | reverse complement strand
CGTCACCTCCCCGCCCAGGGCCTCGGCGATGAGCTGGGCGCCCAGGCAGATGCCGAGCACGGCACGGCCGGCGCCGATGACGGCCTCGAGGAACTGCTTCTCGGCCCGCAGCCAGGGAAATTCCTCCGTATCGTGTACGCTCATGGGGCCGCCCATGACGATCAGCAGATCCACCTCGTCGGGACGCGGCAGCGGGTCGCCGGCATAGAGCCGTGTGCGGCCGGCGGGCCATTCGTGTTCGTCGAGCCAGTCCTCGATGTGACCGGGACCCTCGTAGGGCACGTGCTGGAGGATGTGCGCTCTCATGCGTGATCCGAAGTCCCCGATGGCGGAGTCTCCAGTATACTGCAGCCATGAATGCAGGGAAGGCAGAAGAACCCGTCCGGCTGTCCATCTCGGGCATGGCCTGTGCCGGCTGCGTGAAGGCCGTGGAGGATGCGCTCCGGGCCGTGCCCGGTGTCGAGGAGGCCGTGGTCAACTTCGCCGACCACACCGCGCAGGTCCGCGGCGACGTCGATCCCGCGGCACTCGTCGAGGCGGTGCGCCGCGCCGGCTACGATGCCGCCGAGCTGCGCGGCATCGACGACGAAAGCGAGAAGGAAGCGGCCCAGAGGGCCCACTACCGCCGACTGCTGCGCCAGACCGCGATCGCCGCTGCGCTCGCCGTTCCGCTGGTGCTGGCCGAAATGGTGTTCGGCATCCTGCCGCGGGTGGAGCAGGCACGCGGGCTGTGGCTCGGCATCGGTGTGCTCACCCTGCTCGTGATGGGGTTCGCGGGCGGCCACTTCTACACCGGTGCCTGGCGGGCCTTCCTCAATCACAACGCCAACATGGACACCCTGATCGCGCTGGGCACCGGCAGCGCCTGGGCCTATTCCATGGCGGTGGTGCTCTTCCCCGAGCAGGTGCCGGTGCTGGCGCGGCACGCCTATTTCGAGGCCGCCGTGGTCATCATCGCCCTGATCAATCTGGGCTCGGCGCTGGAGATGCGCGCCCGCGGCAGGACTTCCGAGGCCATCCGACGGCTGATCGGGCTCCAGCCCCGCACCGCGCGTGTGGTGCGCGAGGGCCGCGAGCAGGACGTGCCGATCGAGGAAGTCGGCCTCGACGAGACGCTGCGCGTGCGCCCGGGCGAGAAGATCCCGGTCGATGGCGAGGTGATCGAGGGCGAGGCCTGGGTGGACGAATCCATGCTCACCGGCGAGCCCCTGCCGGTGCACAAGCGGCCCGGCGACGAGGTCATCGGTGGCACCCTGGTCACCCAGGGCTCGCTGCTCTACCGCTCCCGGCGCATCGGGCGCGACACCGTGCTGGCGCGCATCATCGAGCGGGTGCGCGAGGCCCAGAACAGCAAGCCGCCCATCGGGCGCCTGGCCGACCGGATCAGCGCGGTATTCGTGCCCACGGTGCTGATCGTCGCCGTGCTCACCTTCCTGATCTGGTACGACTTCGGCCCCGAACCGCGTCTGAGCTACGCGCTGGTCACCGCCATCACGGTGCTGGTCATCGCCTGCCCCTGCGCCCTGGGGCTGGCCACGCCCATCTCCATCATGGTCGGCATCGGCAAGGCGGCCGAGCACGGCGTGCTGATCCGCAGCGGGGAGGCGCTGCAGCACGCGGGCCGGATCACCACCCTGCTGCTGGACAAGACCGGGACCCTCACCGAAGGCCGGCCCACGGTAGTGGAGGCCGTGGCCGTGGATCCCGGGCTGGAGGCGGCCGAAGTGGTGGCGCTCGCGGCCGGCCTGGAGGCGGGCTCCGAACACCCGCTGGCCCATGCGGTGCTCGCCGCGGCCCGGGACTGGGAGGTCGAGGTGCCGCGGGCCGGCGATTTTCGCGCCGAGCCGGGGCGCGGGGTGGAAGCGGAGATCGACGGTCGCCGCCTGCGGCTGGGCAGCGAGCGCTGGATGCACGAACTGGGGCTCGAGCTGCCGGAACTGCGCGAGCAGGCCGCCCGTCCGGAGGCGATCTGGATCTGGCTGGCCGATGCCGAAAGGGTGCTGGGCGCACTGGCGCTGGCCGACCCGGTGCGCGAGGAGGCCCGCCTCGCGGTGCGGGCATTCCATGCCGACGGCCTGAAGGTGGTCATGGTGACGGGCGATCGGGCGGCTGTGGCCCGGGCGGTGGCCGCCGAACTGGGGATCGACGCCGTCCATACCGAGGTGCTGCCGGACGAGAAGGCCGACATCGTGCGCGACTATCAGGGGCGCGGCGAGGTGGTGGGCATGATCGGCGACGGCATCAACGACGCGCCGGCGCTGGCCCGGGCCGACGTGGGCATCGCCGTGGGCAGCGGCACCGACGTGGCCATCGAGGCGGCCGACATCACGCTCATGCGCAACGCGCTGCTGCCGGTGCTCGACGCCATCGAACTCTCCCGCGC
>JALVEM010000318.1 GCA_027030825.1 Thiohalobacter sp. | reverse complement strand
GAGCTCCGTGAACTTGCGGGGCTGGCCGGAGGCGAGCTGCCGCGCCGTCCCCTCGAATCGCCTGCGGGACCGGCTTCCGCGCCACAGGTGACGCTGGCCGCAGGCGGTGCGGGCGAGACACGGCCGGAGGGGAGCATGCGGCCGGTACAGATCGGCCTGGACGCCGTGTTCGGACGCAGCGGCTGGGATCAGGCACTGGGCGAGAAGGTGACCTGGATGATCGGCCAGAAGCTCCAGGCCGCCGAGATCCGCATGAATCCCCCGCATCTCGGGCCGCTGGAAGTGAAGATCCAGTGGCACAACGACCAGACGCAGATCCAGTTCGCTTCCCATCATGCCGTGGTACGCGACGCGCTGGAGGCGGCGTTGCCGAGATTGCGCGAGCTCATGACCCAGGCCGGTGTCGATCTCGGCCAGGTTGATGTGTCGGCGCATTCGCAGGGCGGTGATCGGCAGCAGGAACAGGCCGGTCAGGCCGGGGGCGAGGCTGTGCCGGCTTCGACCGACTGGCATCCGGGCGATGAGGAGGCGCCGAAGGTTGCCCGGGTCGTCCCGGGCACGCGACTGCGCGCCGGAGTCGACCTGTTTGCATGACGGAGCCGCCGAAATCTGATAAGTAACTTATAATATAACCGCTATCTTATTGTAGAGCGGGGCATTTTGTCATGTCTCACCCGTTTCCCGTTCGCGGAAAACTGTGCTAGTTTTCGGGGCGAAGCCCGTAGCAACAAGAGTGTCATGCATGGCACCGTGCGGAGGAGGCGGAACCATCGACAAGTACATGGCCCGGCGTGGCGGAGGGGCATTCCGTGGGGAGGAGGAAGCACTCCGCAAGGAACTGGAATTCTCGCTCGACTGGACCCGGCAGGACCGTGAACTGCTCGAGAAGCACCGCGGACTGCTGTCCCGGCGGACGGGTGCCTTCGCCGAGCGTCTCTACGAATATCTTTTCAGCAATCCCTCGATCGCCGAGCGCCTCTATCGCATTCGCGACGAAGGCGGCGACATGGGTGAGTTCGTCCGCCATCTGCTCAGACTGCTCCTGACGCTCTTCTCGCCCACTCTGGACTGGAAAGCACTGGCGAACTCGGCACGCCTGCTCGAGGAACGGGGTTTCCAGCTGTCCTGGCTGCTCGGCATCTATCGGCTTTTCTTCGATTTCCTCCTCGATGAGCTGGATCGGGCCGACGAGCTCGATGCACAGACGCGCCGAGCGATACGCAGCGCCCTGGGCAAGCATCTGTGCTTCGATCTGGGGCTGCTTATCGAACTCATGGCGCGCGAGTCCGAAAGGCTCGGACGGCAGGGTGCGGATGAGGTGGCCATTCAGGGTCGGGAGGCCATACGTCGCGCCCTCGCGCAGAACGAGTTCGTGCTGCACTACCAGCCTCAGGTCACGGCCGAGAACGGGGAGCCGGTGGGTCTGGAGGCGCTGGTGCGCTGGCGGCATCCCGAGCGGGGCTTGCTGCTGCCCGCGCAGTTCCTGTCCGATGTGGAGTCGGTCGGGATGATGGGCGAACTCACCCGGTGGGTGCTCGATGCCGCGCTGCGTCAGGCGAGCCGCTGGCAACAGCGCTGGGGACGTGTGATCCCGGTGGCGGTCAATGTGCCAGGCGAGGTATTGGCGGAGCCCGGCTTCGTCGACTGGCTCGTTCGCGCCTTCGAGCGCAACGGGGCCGATCCCGGGCTCATCGAGCTCGAGATTCCGGCTTCGCGACTGGAAGATCTGGAAGCCCGTCGCGAGGTGCTGCAGCAGTTGGCGGCCTCGGGCGTGCACATCGCCGTCGAGGATTTCGGCACCTCGCGACATGCCCTGACTTCGCTCGACCGCCTGCCCATCGCGCAGGTGAAGATCGACCGGGCATTGCTGGATGCGCGGGGTGCGGCACCGGAGGAGCCTTCGCTGGCGCATGCCCTGGTCGCGTTGGGTCACGAGATGGGCTATCGGGTACTGGCCGAGGGTGTGGAAACGGAGCGCGAGCGCCGGCTGGCCATGGCTGCGGGATGCGATGCGCTCCAGGGGCATCATGTCCTGTCCCCGGCGCCGGCCGAGGCGGTCGGCGAATGGGTGGGGAGGCTGATCTGACAGCGCTCAGTCGCCGGCGCGCGCCAGTTGCGCGATGAGGGCGCCGTCGGCCGGATTGAGGCCGTGTGGCGCGGGCGTCGGATGGACATGGGCGCGTCCCCGCAGCACCGGCACCTGATTCAGGTCCTGGCTGATCGCCGGAACCAGCTCGTCTCCGGCCACCACCGGCGAGATTCTGACGATGGCATCATAGCGGACGTCCGGATGGGGCTGCTGGTTGAGCCAGGTCAGCACGTTTCCCAGGCCGGCGGGGGAGAGGTCGACGAGTACCGGCCGCGAATGCTTGAGATACCGGTAAT
>JALVEM010000317.1 GCA_027030825.1 Thiohalobacter sp. | reverse complement strand
TTTCGTCGCTCCGCTCCTGGTCGGCCTGCTCGGCGGCTGCAGCACCGCGGAGAAGGTCTGGCCCTTCAAGAAGGTGGACTACAGGCAGGCGCGCGAAGAGAAACCGCTCGAGATTCCGCCGGGCCTCGATTCGAGCCGGATCAGGGATGCCTATCCGATCCCGGAGACCACCTACAGCCAGTACGAGCAGAACGAAGGCGCCGGCACCACTCCGGCCAGTTCCCGCGTGCTGCCAACGCCCAAGGACATCCGGATCGTCCGAGAGGGCGACAAGATGTGGCTGCGCATCGAGGCGCCGCCCGAGGTCGTCTGGCAGAAGGTGCACGATTTCTGGCTGGACAACGGCTTCATACTGGTGATCGACGATCCGGAACTGGGGATCATGGAAACCGAGTGGGCCGAGAACCGCGCGGAGATTCCCCAGGATATCATCCGCCGTACCATCGGCAAGGTGCTCGACTCCCTCTATTCCGCCGCCACGCGCGACAAGTTCCGTGTCCGTATCGAGCGGGGCGACGCACCCGGCACGACCGAGGTTTTTCTGACCCACCGAGGAGTGGAGGAGGTCGTCACCGGCAATCCTGACGAGGACACGGGCACCGTCTGGAAGCCCCGGCCAAGCGATCCCGAGCTTGAGGCCGAGATGCTGCACCGTCTGGTCGTCTACCTCGGCATGAGCGAAAAGGAGGCCCGGGCGCGGCTCGCCCGCAAGCAGCAGGCCACGCCACGGGCCCGGCTGACCACCTCACCCGATGGGCAACCGGTGCTCGTCGTGGACGAAGGCTTCTCGCGCGCCTGGCGCCGCACCGGCATCGCGCTGGATCGTGTCGGTTTCACTGTCGAGGACCGCAACCGCGCCGAGGGCGTCTACCATGTGCGTTATCGCGACCCGCTCGCCGACCAGCCGAGCGAAGGCTGGCTGTCGAAGCTGGCCTTCTGGAAGGACGAGGCCCCGAAAGAGGCGCCGCTCTATCGCATCAAGCTCGAAACCGACGGCGATCACACCCGCATCCGGGTGCTGGATGCCGATGGCCGGCCCGATCATTCGGAGACCGGCAGGCGCATCCTGAAACTGCTCGAGGAACAACTCAAATAACCGAGGGGACAGGCATGATCCGCTTCGCCCTGCTCGGCAGCGGCAGCCGGGGCAATGCCACGCTGGTCGAGTGCGGCCGGACGCGGGTTCTCGTCGACTGCGGCTTTTCCGTGCGCGAGCTGGAACGGCGCCTGTCCGCCATCCAGGTCGATCCGGCCACCATCGACGCCATTCTCGTCACCCACGAGCACGGCGATCACATCCGCGGCGTCTGGCCGTTCGCCCGTCGCCATGGTCTGCCGGTCTGGATGACGCCGGGCACGGCGATCGCCTGCGAACTGCGCCCCGGTGACGATTTCCATCCTGTCGTGCCGGAGGAACCCTTTGCCGTCGGCGATCTGCACGTCACCCCTTTCGCCGTCCCGCACGATGCCCGCGAGCCCTGCCAGTACCGCTTCGACGACGGCGACCGCATGCTCGGCATGCTCACCGACACCGGCAGCCTCACGCCCCATATCCGCGACATGCTCGGCGGTTGCCACGGCCTGATCCTCGAATGCAACCACGACCCCGACCTGCTCGCCGTCGGACCCTATCCCCCCAGCCTCAAGCGCCGTGTGGGCGGCGACTACGGCCACCTCAGCAACGGCCAGGCCGCGGAACTGCTGACCGACATCGCCACCGGCAGACTGCAGCGCCTCGTGGGCGCGCACCTGAGCGAGAAGAACAACACACCGGCGCACGCTGCCCGCGCGCTTGCCGAGGCGCTCGGTTGCCGTCCCGAAGAAATGGAAATCGCCGCGCAGGACACGCCGAGCAACTGGTTTTCACTTTCGTCCTGAAAGCTGATAGCCATTCCGGCTTCCGGTATCATTCCGCCCTCTCTGAACGATTCCGGATGAGGTTGTCCGATGCTGCATGTGCCCGGTGGCCCGGCGCTTTCCGCGTTTCGCACCGAAAAGGCGCTCAGGCGCCTGCGCGATGCCGGCCTGCCCGTGACCCGCGTGGTCACGGCCTGGCAGTATTTCGTCGATCTGGAGCGCCGCCTGGAGCCGGACCAGGAGGCGCTGCTGCGTCGGCTGCTGGACGAGACCCGCTCCGTGCCCGTGGAGGCGCCTGCGGGCGCACTCCAGTTCCTGGTGGTGCCGCGCATCGGGACCATCTCGCCCTGGGCCTCGAAGGCCACCGATATCGCCCACAACTGCGGGCTGGACCGCGTGCAGCGCATCGAGCGCGGCCTGTGCTGGTGGATAGAGACCGACCGGCCCCTCGACGATGAGCGTATCGCCCGCCTGCTGCCGCTGATCCACGATCGCATGACGGAGACGGTGCTGCGCGAGTTCGGCGAGGCCGAGGCGCT
>JALVEM010000316.1 GCA_027030825.1 Thiohalobacter sp. | reverse complement strand
CTGCCCGTGCCACCGTGGTCGATATTTTTCCTGGATCCCGGATAAGCGCTTCGCGCTTTCCGGGATGACAAAAAGTGGGCGCTTCGCGCCGTCCGGGATGACCAAGGGTGGGGACTGCGCGGGCTTTCGGGATGACCTGGTGGTGAAGTCATTCCGGCCAAGCGAGCGGAGCGAGTGCGAGCCGGAATCCAGAAACTACGCCGATCCATACCGCAGAGGCCAACGCCTTTCCTGGATCCCGGATAAGCGCTTCGCGCTTTCCGGGATGACAAAAAGTGGGCGCTTCGCACTGTCCGGAATGACGAAAGGTATGGATTCCGGATTGATGCTACGCATCGTCCGGAATGGCCGAAGGCGAGAGCTCCGCAACATTCGAACGACTGTAGACTTCGCCGTTATTACAACAGCTCCAGGTACAAATCCCGCCATTCGGGATTCACGGATTCGATCAGCGCCAGCTTCCACTCCCTACGCCATTTCTTCAGAACCTTTTCGCGCACTATCGCATCATGCATCGAGTCATGATGCTCATACCACACGAGCATCGTGACCTCATAGCGCGATGTAAATCCTTCTACCAGATGATTCTTGTGCTCCCAGACACGACGAACCAGGTTGTTGGTGACGCCGGTATATAGAGTTCCATTGCGCTTGCTGGCGAGGATATACACGCATGGCTGCCGATCCATGGCCTTGCATGCTCCTGTATCCCTTGGATGGTCGAATTATAGCCTCTTGTATTCCTGGATCCCGGATAGCCCGCTTCGCGGGCTTCCGGGATGACTGAAGGTGGGACTGCGCGGGCTTCCGGGATGTCCCTCCGTCATTCCGGCCAAGCGGCCCGGCACCAGCCGGGACGCGCGAGCCGGAATCCAGAAACCACGCCGATCCATGCCGCCCTGGTTCATTCCCTTCCTGGATTCCGGATCTCGCCTGCGGCGAGTCCGGAATGACAAAAGGTGTGGATCCCGGATAGCCCGCTTCGCGGGCTTCCGGGATGACGAAAGTGTGGATTCCGGGATGACCGGGGATGGTGCTGCGCGGGCTTCCGGAGTGACCCGGAGGTCGGGTGACGGGCAGCGGTCTCAGGCCTTGAGGCCGTGTTTCTTCAGCAGGTCGTAGAGGGTCGGACGACTGACGCCGAGCAGTTCGGCGGCCTGGCTGATCTTGCCGCCGACATGCGACAGTGCGCGCAGGATGGCCTCGCGCTCGGCACGGTCGCGGATCTCGCGCAGGTCGAAGCTCTGGCCGTCACCACCGGCGCCGAGCTCCAGGTCGGCAGCGGTGATCTGGCGTCCCTCGGCCATGATGACGGCGCGCTTGATGCGATTCTCGAGCTCCCGGACGTTGCCGGGCCAGGGGTGATTCTCCAGCGCCGCGATGGCGTCCGGGCTGAGCTGCTTCACCTTGTGGCCGTACTGCTTGGAGAAGCGCTCGAGGAAGACCCGCGCCAGCAGCAGCACGTCGCCGGTGCGCTCGCGCAGGGGCGGAATGCGGACCGTGATCTCGCTGATGCGGTAATAGAGATCCTCGCGGAACTTCCCCTCGTGGATGAGCTTCTGGGGATCCTTGTGGGTGGCGCAGACCACGCGCACATCGACCGGAATCTGCTTTCGACCGCCCACCCGCTCGATCACCCGCTCCTGCAGGAAGCGCAGCAGCTTGGCCTGCAGCGACATGGGCAGGTCGCCGACCTCGTCGAGAAACAGGGTGCCGCCGTGGGCGGTCTCGAACTTGCCGGGCGTGGTGCGCGCCGCGCCGGTGAAGGCCCCCTTCTCGTAGCCGAAGAGTTCCGATTCCAGCAGATTCTCGGGGATGGCCGCGCAGTTGATCGCGACGAAGGGCCCCTCCACGCGCGGGCTGAGGTTGTGCAGGGCGCGCGCCACGAGCTCCTTGCCGGTGCCGCTCTCGCCCAGCACCAGCACGGTGGCATCCGCCGGGGCCACCTTTTCGATGGTACGGCAGACGGCCATCATCTCGGGACTGGCCGCGACCACGCCTTCGAGCGCGGCCTCCGGATGGCGGGTGTGCAGCCGCTGGTTCTCTTCCTCCAGCTCGTGGAGGCGGTAGGCGCGGTTGACGATGAACCCGAGCAGGTCCGAATCGATGGGCTTGTAGAAGAAGTCGTAGGCCCCGAGTGCCACCGCCCGCAGGGCGTTCTCGCGCTCGTTGTTGCCGGTGACCACGATGACCTTGGTGTGCGGGTGCTCGCGGACGATTTCCTCGAGCGCGGCGAACCCCTCGCTGGTCCCGCCCTCGTCCGGAGGCAGGCCCAGATCGAGCGTCATCACGGGGTAGGGATGTTTCTTCAGCTCGGCCAGCGCACTCTGGCGATCGGGCGCGATGACCACCTTCCAGTCGTCGAAGCACCACTTGAGCTGCGTCTGCAGCCCGGGG
>JALVEM010000315.1 GCA_027030825.1 Thiohalobacter sp. | reverse complement strand
CTGGGACATGGGGCAGGTGCTGGTGATGGCCAGCTGGTTGGGTGTGGCAGGCGTGATCTCCTCCTTCCTGCTCTTCTACTTCGTGATGATCTACCTGAAACTGCCGCTCGACTTCGTACAGTCGGTCTTCTTCGCCAAGCTGGTCATCGCCGGGCACGGCACCATCTACAACACCCGCATCGACGACTGGTTCTTCAAGCGGCCCTGGCCCTCATGGATCCTGTTCGGCGCCACCTTCTCCAGCCGGGTGGTCGGCACCATCATCGCCGTCTACGGCTTCGGCCTGATGACACCGATCGGCTGGAAATGGGCGCTGGGCATGTGGGCCTATGCCCTGACCTGGTTCGTCTTCAACGACGCGGTCAAGATGGGCGTGCTTCGCTATTACCGCAAACGCAAGGCGAATCTCATGGTCTGAATAGATCACTCACACGATCGAGGAAAAAACCCTCATGAAGATCTCCTTTCACGGCGCGGACCGCGAAGTCACCGGCTCCTGCCATCTGGTGGAATGCAACGGCAGGCGCATCCTGATCGACTGCGGCATGTATCAGGGCGGCAGGGAACTCACGGTAGAAAATGCGGAACCCTTCGGCTTCGATGCTCGAAAGATCGATTATCTGCTGCTGACACATGCTCACCTCGATCATTGCGGTCGCATCCCGCTGCTGGTGAAGCGCGGATTTCAGGGCGAAATCATCACCACTGCCGCCTCGCGCGAGCTCGCCCGCATCGTCATGCTCGATGCCGCCCACCTCCAGGAAGAGGAAGCGGAACGGCAATCGCGCAAGGTGGCCCGCACTCGTGGCCATCACAACCGCCAGTGGGTGAAACCGCTCTACACCGTACTCGATGCGCTCAACAGCCTGGACTGCTTCGGTCGGACGGCCCGGTACAATGTGCCGATCGATGTCGCACCCGGCATCCGCGCCACCTTCATCGATGCCGGCCATATCCTCGGTTCCGCCAGCATCTTTCTGGAACTGGAAGAGCACGGCCGCCGAAAGACCGTGCTGTTCTCGGGTGACCTGGGTTACACCGGCCGTCCCCTGCTGCGTGATCCCGCCCCGCCGCCCCATGCCGATGTCGTGGTGATGGAAACCACCTACGGCGACCGTCTGCACAAGAAACTCGAGCCTTCCATCGAGGAACTCTACGAGGCCGTCGAAGACACCTTCCTGCGCGGCGGCAACGTGATCATCCCGACCTTTGCGCTCGAACGCGCCCAGGAGATCCTGTTCTTCCTGCATCAGGCCGTGGCCAAGGGCCGCCTGCCGGCCAGCATGCAGGTCTTTCTCGACTCGCCCATGGCCATCTCTGCCACGGAGATCTTCCGGCGCCATCCCGAATGCTATGACTCGAAGACGGCAGAGCTGTTCCGGGAAGGCAACGACCCCTTTTCCCTGCCCGGCCTGCACTTCACGCGGGAGACTGCCCAGTCCATGGCGCTCAACAGCATCAGCGGCGCGGTCATCATGGCCGGTTCCGGCATGTGCACCGGCGGGCGGGTACGCCACCACCTGCGCCACAATCTCTGGCGCCACGATTCCAGCGTGGTGTTCGTCGGCTATGCCGCGCGCGGCACGCTGGCTCGCATCATCATCGACGGCGCCAGACGCGTGCGCCTGTTCCACGAGGAAATCCCGGTGAATGCAAGGATCTATACCATCGGCGGCTTCTCGGCCCATGCCGACCGGGATGAGCTGCTGGCCTGGCACGACCATACCCGGAACCCGGATCTCACCATCCTGGTTCATGGCGAAGACGAGGCCATGCACCGGTTCGCCCAAAGACTCAAGGGCACACGGGTGCTGATGCCTCGGATTCACGACACCATCGAACTCTAACTCCGCGGCAGGTGGCAGACCCGAGTCATCCGGTTAATCAAGGGAGTCAACCCGAAGGGTTCCCGTGCGTTGTCATGGAAAGGACGACGCGAGGAGGTGAACATGCGGAAACGACTCGTTCCGGTCGCGATGATCATGAGCGGACTCGTTCTTCCCATGGTTTCAGGGGCACAACCGGATCCCGCCTGGCAGGAAGTGTTCGAGGAACGCCGGGAGATCGAGTCCATCAGCCACCGGGAGCGCATCCGGATACTCCAGGAAGCCGAGGATTGTATCCGGGAGGCCGGTGACTTTCGGGCCTATCGGGCCTGCGAACGGCAGGAAAAGCAGGCGCGCGAGGCCCTGCGGGAGCGGCTGCGCCCGCGGCTGCAGGCCCTGCGGGCAGAGGTCCGGGAACTGCGTCGGCGCCGGTCATTCAAAGCGGATGATCGGCCATCGCCCTGATCGGGTTACTCCGAACACTTTCGGACCAGCATCAGCCCGTCGGCGATCGGGACGATCGACAGATCCACACGCGGATCACTCCCGACGTGCGCGCAGAAGGCGCGGATGGC
>JALVEM010000314.1 GCA_027030825.1 Thiohalobacter sp. | reverse complement strand
CTACTCCCCGAACCACCCCGACGTGGTGCGCCTCAAGCGCGAGATCGAGGGGCTGGAGAAGGAAACCGGCGCCCGGCCCGATCCCGAACTGATCCGCGAGGAGCTGAAGAAGGCCCAGACCGAACGCGCCCAGCTGCTGAAGAAGTATTCATCGCAGCACCCGGACGTGGTCAAGATGGACAAGACCATCGCCACGCTCAGGACCGAGCTCGGCAAGGCCGAAAAGGCGGCGGGTGAAACGAAATCTTCGTTGCCCAAGCCGGACAATCCGGCCTATGTCACCCTCATGGCCCAGCTCGACGCCACTCTGGGCGAGATCGCATCGCTCAAGAAGAAGAAGGCCCAGCTCAAGGCCAAGCTGGCCGAATACGAGAAGCGGCTGACCGAGACCCCCCAGGTGGAGCGCCAGTACACCGCGCTCAAGCGGGAATGGGAGAACGCGGTGGCCAAGTATCAGGAACTCAAGGCCAAGGAGATGCAGGCGCGCGTGGCCCAGCAGCTCGAGACCGAGCGCAAGGGCGAGCGCTTCTCGCTCATCGACCCGCCCGCCCTGCCCGAGGAGCCGATCAAGCCCAACCGCCCGGCCATCGTGGTGCTGAGCCTGATCCTGGCGATCGCCTCCGGTCTGGGCTATGCCGCAGTGGCCGAGAGCCTGGACACGAGCATCCGCGGCACCAAGGGCGTGCTCGCCGCCGTCAACACCATGCCGCTGGCCGTCATTCCCTATCTCGAGAGCGAACTCGAAAAGCGCCGGCGCAAGGTTTCGCGCTGGCGCACGGCCACCGTCATGGTCACCGTTGCGGTGGCTGCCGTGCTGCTGGTGCACTTCTTCGTCACGCCGCTGGACGTGCTCTGGTTCCGCGCCCTGCGCAAGGTCAGCATTTTGACGGGCGTGGACCTCATTGGCTAGACTGGATGACAAAGAATAATTCGATGAAAGACCAACCTTTGCGAGGAGACTGACATGGAGCGCATCAAGGTCGCGCTGGAGAAGGCCCGCCAGAACCGCGAGCGGAATCCGTCCACCACCCCGGAAAAGCTCGCCTCTTCGCTCGAAGAGACACGCGCGCCCGCCTCCCCGGCCGAGATCAACTATTCGAGAACCCGGGTGGTCGAGGTGCCGCCGGACCGGCTCAGGAGCAACCGCATCGTGGCCGCCCATCCGCAATCGCCCTACGCCGACGCCTTCAAGATCCTGCGCACCCAGATCCTGCAGCGCATGAAGGAGAACGGCTGGAAGACGCTGGCGGTCACCAGCCCCAACGCTGGCGAGGGCAAGACCCTGACCGCCCTCAATCTGGCCGCCAGCATGGCGATGGAGATCAGCCACACCGTCCTGCTGGTCGACACCGACCTGCGCGAGCCCGGGGTGGCCGGCCTGCTCGGCATCGATGGCGACCGGGGACTGGCGGACTACCTGCTCGACGATGCGCCGCTCGAGGAACTGCTGGTGCACCCGGAACCGCTGGATCATCTGGTGGTACTGCCGGCCGGACGATCCGTGATCAATTCCGCCGAGCTGCTGAATTCGCCCAACATGGCCCAGCTCGTGCAGGATCTGCGCAACCGCTACCCCGAACGCATCGTGGTGTTCGACCTGCCGCCGGTGCTGCAGGCGGCCGACGCCCTGGCCTTCGCCCCCAACGTGGACGCCATCCTGCTGGTGTTCGAGGAAGGCCGCACCAGCCAGGAGGACGCCCAGCGCACCGTCGAACTGCTCGAGGGCCATGCCATCATCGGCACCGTGCTGAACAAGGCCGCCACCTGAGGCCGACGGGAGCCGCGACATGTACGAATCCTTCTACGGGTTTCGCGAAAAGCCCTTCTCGCTGCTCCCCGACCCCGGCTTCCTGTATTTCACGCGCAAGCACCGCCTGGCGCTGGCCATGCTCGAGTACGGGCTGGCCAATCAGGCCGGTTTCACCGTCATCTCGGGCGACATCGGCACCGGCAAGACCACCCTCATCCGGCACCTGCTCAACAGTCTCGACCAGGAACTCGCCATCGGCCTGATCACCAACACCCACCAGAGCATCGGCGAACTCATGCAGTGGGTGCTGCTCGCCTTCGATCTCGACTACAAGGACAAGTCGCCGGTCGAGATGTACCAGATGCTGGTGGATTTCGTCATCGAACAGTATGCGGGGGGCAGGCGCACCGTGCTGATCGTGGACGAGGCGCAGAACCTGGCCGTGGACACGCTCGAGGAACTGCGCATGCTCTCCAACATCAATGCCGACAAGGACCAGGTGCTGCAGATCGTGCTCGTCGGCCAGCCGGAGCTGCGGGAGAAGCTCAGGCGCCCGGAGCTGGTGCAGTTCGCCCAGCGCATCACCGTCGACTACCACCTCGAACCCCTGACCGCCGAGGAAACCCGCGAGCTCATACGCCACCGGCTGCAGGTCG
>JALVEM010000313.1 GCA_027030825.1 Thiohalobacter sp. | reverse complement strand
CCTGCACCCGACCGCGGCCACCGGCGGCCAGCCGCGCGGGCCGGCGCTGGCCTGGCTGCGCGCCCATGGCGAAGACCGGCGCGGGTGGTACACGGGAGCGCTGGGCTGGCTCACCCCCGATGGCGAAGGCGAACTCACAGTGGTATTGCGCTGCGGCATCCTGGGACAGCACGAGGCCCGCCTGTTCGCCGGGGCCGGCATCGTGGCCGGCTCGGTCCCCGAAGAAGAGTTCCGGGAGACCGATTGGAAACTGCGCACCCTGATCCGCCACCTGTATCGGGCGTCTGCGCCGCCGCTGCACTCGCGCCGCACCGGGATTCCGGCATGAACCACGCGCAGTTCAACGTCGCCTGGTCGCAACAGCTGCTCGCCGGCCTGCAGGCCGGTGGTGTCCGCCACCTCGTCATCGCCCCTGGCTCCCGATCCACACCACTGGTTCTCGCGGCCATCGCCCGGTCCGGATTCGAGTGCCACGTACAGCCCGACGAACGCTCGGCCGCCTGGTTCGCCCTCGGCATCGGCAAGGCCACGGGCCGACCGGCTGCGCTGATCACCACCTCGGGCACCGCGGTGGCCAACTGCCTGCCGGCGGTGGTCGAGGCCAGCCAGGCTCAGGTGCCCATGCTTCTGCTCACTGCCGACCGGCCAACCGAGGCACATGCCTGCAGTGCCAACCAGACCATCGACCAGTCCGGGCTATTCGGTGAATTCGTGCGTCGGGCCTTCGCGCTCGAGGTGCACGAAAGTCTCGAGCTCGACGTTGCCGCCTCGATCGGCCTTCAGGCCACCGACCTCGCCGGCTGGCCGCTGGCCGGACCGGTGCAGATCAATCTCGGCTTTCGCGAACCTCTGGTGCCGGAGACCCTGCCCGAGACCGCTCCTTCGGTGGCGGGCGGCTTCTCGCATCCCCGCCGTCTGCCCGATCCGACCACCCTGGAAAGGCTCGCCTCGAAAATCTCGGGCCGTGCCGGCCTGCTGGTGGCCGGAGCCACGCCCCTGGACCGCGAGGCCCGCCAGGCCCTGCTCGATCTTGCGGAAACCCTCCGGGCACCCATCCTGGCGGATCCCGTCAGCGGCCTGCGCTTCGGCATCAGCGAGAAGGCGCCCGTCTGTGCCCGCCATGACCTCTTTCTGCGCGACAGCACCCTGCGCGAGCGGCTTGCCCCGGAGTGGGTGCTGCTGTTCGGCGCCCCGCCCGTCTCGAAGGTCCTCGTGAACTGGCTGGACGAGCTCGCCGACCGGGGCGTGCCCGTCATCCGGGTACGTCAGGCCGGCGACTGGCCCGACCCGGGCCGTCGCGGCGGCTGGATGATTCGTGCCGAAGCGGCACCGCTCGCCGTGGGCCTGCTCGCCAACGAACCGGAACCCGGACCGGCAGCATACTTCTCGTATTTTCTGGAAAAGGATCGGGAACTGACATTGCGACTGGCCGCACCGGATTCCACATTGCCGCTCGAGGCAGACATTCTCCGATGTCTTCCGGACCGGCTGCCGGAACATTCGCAGCTCTTTCTGGGCAACTCTCTGGTGATCCGGGACGCCGACAGCTTCATGGGCCCCACGCCGCGGCGACTGAAAGTGCATGCCAATCGGGGCGCCAGCGGCATCGACGGCAACCTGTCCACGGCCTGCGGCCTGGCGGCCGCGTATCCCGACCGGGTAACACTCGGCCTGCTCGGGGATCTCGCCTTCTGGCACGATGCGAACGGGCTGCTCATGGCCCGCGAACACCGCGTCATTCTGATCGTATTCGACAACGGCGGTGGGGGCATTTTCGACTACCTGCCCCAGTCCCGGCTTTCACACGAGACCTTCGAGCGCTACTGGCGCACCCCGACGCACATCGACCCGGCCCGGATCACGGCACTCCACGGCCTGCCCCATCACCGTGTGGACACGATCGAAGGCTTCGAAACGGCGCTCGCATCGGCCCTGGCCGACCAGAAGAGCCATGTGATCGTGGTGAACATCGACCAGGAACAGAGTGTGGCACGGCATCGTGCATTCTGGGAAATAACAGATTAGCCAGGGAATCCACTGAATCCACGGAAGGGGAATCAGCCACGAAATCCACGAACCCCACGAAAGAATCGATTGCTTTCGCAAGCCCCGACACATTGGCCTCTTCCACTTGTCATTCCGGCCAAGCGACCCGGTGGTTACCGGGGAGCGCGAGCCGGAACCCAGAAACCCCGTCGGTCCTTGCCACCGTGGCCGATGCTTTTCCTGGATTCCGGATCGGCGCTGCGCGCCGTCCGGAATGACATGAGGAGGGAGGTCATTCCGGGCGAGCGGAGCGAGACCCGGAATCCAGAAACCATCTCAATCCGTGCTACTCTGGCTGAACGTTTAATGACCACAATGGAAATAGCCACGGAACCACACGGAAAGCACGGAAGGTGTTAT
>JALVEM010000312.1 GCA_027030825.1 Thiohalobacter sp. | reverse complement strand
AAGGCGTGATCCGCGGTGGCGTGCACACCTGGTCGGTGGCCAACGACATGATCCTGCGGCTGTCCGACGTGATCGGCATGCTGGCCGACGGCATCGGCGGCACGGCGGATCTCATCGTGAAGACGGAGGAAGGCATCGGCCGCATGGCCGATGGCATCGGTCGGCTGGCGGATGCCATCGTCGACGTGGAAGAGGCCGGCTTC
Source organism: Thiohalobacter sp. (assembly GCA_027030825.1). Classification (GTDB taxonomy): domain Bacteria; phylum Pseudomonadota; class Gammaproteobacteria; order Thiohalobacterales; family Thiohalobacteraceae; genus J048. The sequence continues at coordinate 2,205 of JALVEM010000312.1, read as the reverse complement.
GACAGCCTGCTGGGGTTCATGGGGCGCGACGGCGTCCGTTCCGTCGGCACCGGCAGTGGTTATCTCGCGGCCGATCAGATCATGCTGGTCATCGGTGCCGACCGCGAGTTGCTGGTCGACCGGTTCGAGCTGGCGGCGCGCGGGCAGCTGGACAACCCCGGCCCCTGCTGCAAGGTGGGGGATCCGATCCGCCCCGGCATTCGCTGGATGGGTCCCCAGAGCCGGGAGTGGTTCCGGCGCAAGGTCGACTACTATGCCGGCTTTCTGGTCCACGGCGACGAGGATCTCACCCGCCGCCAGCGCGAGGACGAGCGCCTGGGCACCCTCTATCCCCATGCGCCGGTGCTGATCCTGTCGCCGGTGAGCGGCACGGCCGTGACGCCCGATACCCCGCCGGCGATTTCCCTGCGGCATCCGGAGGCCGAGTCGCGCTATCTCCTGCTGGCCTCCTCCAATCCCTGGTTCGACGACGGCCATACCGTCGTCGCCCTGGTCGAAGGGGATGGAGGACTGGCCTCCGCCTGGTCGCAGGTGCGCGAGGTGGCCCGGCCCGGTCAATCGCTGTATCTCGCGGTGCAGTATCTCGACGAGGACTACCGTGCTTCCGTGATGTCGCGGCCGGTGATGCTCTCGGTCGTGGCCAGTGCCGAGGAGGCGGCCGCCGCACCGGATCCCTACAGTCCCGCACCTGTCGCCGACGGAGAGGTGAGCCCCGAGGCGCGCGAGCTGGTTGCGGATCTGCTCTACGAGACCCTGCTCGCGAACAGCGGAAAGAATCTCGTCACCCTGGACGTCGCGGGGACGCAGGCGATCGAGGTCCCGGACGAGGCCGCCATCGCCGAGTGGTACCGGGTCGAGGAGACGGATCGACCCTTCCGCATCCCGCTCGCCACCGCATCGGATCACCTGGTGATGCTGCTGTGGCCGGCCAGCCGGCCGGTGCCGGTCTGGTTCGTCCAGCAGGGCTTCGAACACATCGATGCCGGCCCGCTCGCCGACCGCGCCGGCAATCCCTATCTGCTCTATGCGCGGACCGTTGCGGTCGGCGCCGAGGGCTGGGAGATGCCCGCCATCGGCGAAGGCGCGCCGGTGGTGGCGGGCATCATGCAGCAGGGGCTGCATCCCACCTACGACCAGATGCTGGCGCGCATCGACTCGGCGGCCATTCCGCCGGACGAGGGCGGGACGGGCAGCCTCGAAGACTGGCTGATCCTGCACGCCGAGGATCCCGACGACACCGATGTCGGCGTGCCCGACGGCTACCGGGCCGTGGCCGCCTTCGATGTCGAGTCGGCGGGTTACGACAGCGCCGGCGTGCGCACGCGCGGTGTCCTGACGCTGGGCCTGAGCGAAGCGGTGTTCGCGCTGTATCGGGACCAGGGATCGGATAGCGATGCCGACACGCCGCCGCCCGTGCAGATCGTCAATGTGCCCGAATGGCGCGAGAAGACCGTGCTGCCGGGCGAGCGGGTGCTGGTGGCGCCCATGGCCGGCTACAGCGTGATCGGCTATTTCCATCCGGACGGCTGGGGCACGCAGGATTCCCTGGGCGACCGGTCCGAGACCTGTAGCGTGGTCATGGTGCGCCGCGGGCTGGAGGATTACGTCCGCCTGCGGCTGCCCGGTGCCGGCGAGTCGCCCTCCCTGACCGGATCGGGCTGGCGTGTCGCGGGTCGCTGGCAGGTGGCCGGGCGCAGCATGGACAGTGCCGGCCATGCGGCCCGCTCGGGATGGATGGAACTGCTGATCCGGGATCTGCCGGGCCGGCCGTCGGCACGCTCGGCCGTGCAGGCACCCGGGCTGCGCATGAGCGTCTATCGTCGGGGGGATGATCGTGACGTGCGCAACGAGGCGGACCTGCGCGCCGTGCTGGCCCGCAGCGCGCGGGTCGACCAGGTCCGCGGCGTGCACCTGTTCCACGGGCTGGACGGCAGCGCGCTCGATTTCGATCCTCTCGATGGCGGGGACCACCGGGTGCTGCGGCTCACCGGCCGCATGCGCCTCGACGGCGCCCATGCAGGCGCGCATGAATTCCGGCTGCTGGGCAAGGGTGTCCTCTCGCTACGCATCGATGGCGCGCCGGTCGGGCTGGTCACGGACAACGAGAGTTTCGACGAACCGGCCGAGGGCAATCGCTTCTCCCTGACGCTCGATCAGGGGGTCCATTCGATCGAGTTCATCCACATCGCCTCAGGCGATCCGCGC